>NZ_JBFTMK010000057.1:0-26330 GCF_056396965.1 Pseudomonas sp. 05N434 | reverse complement strand
GCCCCACGCGGGGGCACCGCGTCAGGAACTGCCGCCACCGCCGAGCCCTCAAAGCCCAGGGTGACGCTTTTGACTTCCACATAAGCCGGCCCGCCCGGGTAATCGAGACGAAAATCGATACGGCTGCTTTCCTGACCATAGGCCACTTCGCGCTTCAGTTCGGTAAAGCCGTTCAACTCGGTGATGACGCCAGCCTGCAACGCTTCCTCGATCAAGCCGTTGGCGCGCCCGGTGTTCACACAGAACAGCCGCCCCTGTGGGGTTTCGCCAACTTCCCAAGTGCCGGGCAACTTGCGCTTGGGGTCGGTGGAGCGGCTGAACCAGACTTGCCCGCCCTCGACCTGGCAATTAAGCATCGAGCCAGTGTTCGGGCAGTGAATGGTCAGCAACTCGCCGCCAACGGTTTCGATATCGGCAAGAAAACGCTTGTAACGACGAATCAAGCGCCCCTCTTCAAGGGGAGGATGAAAACGCATCAGCCTTGCCAGCTCTTCAAACCGCGGGCGATCCGCTCGACTGCTTCTTGCAAGCGCGGAAGGCTTTGGGTGTACGCAAACCGCACATGATGCCCGGCCTGATGACGACCGAAGTCCAGGCCCGGAGTAATTGCAACATGCTCGGTTTCGAGGAAGTGTCGGCAGAACGCGAAGGCATCGCCGCCGAACTTGCTGATATCGGCGTACAAATAGAACGCGCCTTCCGGCTCTACGGCGATACCGAAACCCAATTCCCGCAGGGCTGGCAGGAGGAAGTCGCGACGTCGACCGAACTCGGCGCGGCGCTCCTCGAAAATGCTGATGGTGGCGGGCTCGAAGCAGGCCAATGCCGCGTGCTGGGCCATGCTCGGTGCGCTGATGTAGAGGTTCTGGGCGAGCTTCTCCAGTTCACCGACCGCTGCTTCAGGTGCGACCAGCCAACCAAGGCGCCAGCCGGTCATGCCGAAATACTTGGAAAAGCTATTGAGGACGAAAGCGCCGTCATCGACTTCCAGCACGCTGGCCGCGTCCGTGCCGTAAGTCAGGCCGTGGTAAATCTCGTCGACCACCAAATGACCGTGGCGAGCCTTGATCGCCGCGGACAGCCCGGCCAGCTCATCACGGGTCAGGATGGTCCCGGTGGGGTTGGCCGGCGATGCTACCAGGGCGCCGACGCTGTCGTGATCCCAGTGACGCGCGACCAGGTCCGGGGTCAGTTGATAACGCACGTCCGGGCCGACCGGCACCAGTTGCGCCGCACCTTCCACCAGGCGCAGGAAGTGCCGGTTGCACGGATAACCCGGGTCGGCCAGCAGCCAGTGCTTGCCTGGGTCCACCAGCAAGGCACTGGCCAACAGCAATGCGCCTGAACCGCCAGGCGTGATCAGGATGCGTTGCGGATCGATGTTCAGCCCATAACGCTGCTGATAAAAACCCGAAATGGCCTCACGCAGCTCAGGAATGCCGCGAGCGGCGGTGTAACGGGTCTTCCCCGCCGTCAGCGCGGCCTGGCCGGCCTGGATGATCGGTTCGGCGGTGGTGAAGTCCGGCTCGCCGATTTCCAGGTGAATCACGTCGTGGCCAGCCGCTTGCAGCTCGTTGGCCCGCGCCAGCAGGGCCATAACGTGGAACGGTTCGATAGCGCGACTGCGCGCACTGTAGGACAGAGCCATTAGCCTTCCTTACAACGGGGAAAAGAATTGATTCTACCCAAGCGCAGGAACGAGCGAGAGTCTAAAGCGGTCAGAGCCATATAATGCTGGTCTCAATCGATTCAAGCGTATGTCTCAGGTTTGGCTAAAATCAATAATTGATCAGGTCTCCTTAGCCACCAGACGAAGCTTTGCAATCTTTTGCAAGCACCACGGGCCGCGGGCTCGACATCCGGGAGTAGCGCGGTCCGATTTGATCTGGTAAGTTCGCCCGCTTGCAGCCGCAGGGCCGGCAGGTGTCGGTGATGGAGCAATCCTGCGCAATGGATTACAAGAGTAGAGGCGGTCCATTTCATGCCCACCCAAGCAAAGCAGCAAAATCAGTCGATCAGCGGCTTCGAACCCTACAAAGAAGTGAAGGGCGAAGAGTACATGGGTAAACCCATGCGTGCTCACTTCACCAAGATCCTGAACAAGTGGAAACAGGACTTGATGCAGGAAGTCGACCGTACCGTTGATCACATGAAAGACGAAGCGGCCAACTTCCCTGACCCGGCAGACCGTGCCAGCCAGGAAGAGGAATTCAGCCTCGAATTGCGCGCCCGCGACCGTGAGCGCAAGCTGATCAAGAAAATCGACAAGACCCTGCAACTGATCGAAGACGAAGAATACGGTTRGTGCGAGTCCTGCGGCGTCGAAATCGGCGTCAAGCGACTGGAAGCCCGTCCTACCGCCGACATGTGCGTTGACTGCAAGACCCTGGCGGAAATCAAGGAAAAGCAAGTCGGCAAGTAATCTCGACTTGAACGAAAGACGGAGCGTGCGAACGCTCCGTTTTTGTTTCTGATATTTGCTGATATTTGTTGCGACTTCGAAATCGCCTTCGTCGGATCGCCGCCCGGAACAATCTTCGCTCCTACAAAGGCTGGCGCAATCTCCTGTAGGAGCTGAGCTTGCTCGTGAAGGCGGCTTCAAGCCGTGCTCAATACGATTGGACAGCCTGACATCGCCCTTATGACCGCCATCGCCTCTTCCGCCTACATCGGGCGCTTCGCCCCCACGCCCAGCGGGCATCTGCACTTCGGCTCACTGGTTGCAGCGCTGGCCTCGTACCTCGACGCCCGTTCGGTCGGCGGGCGCTGGCTGGTGCGAATGGAGGATCTCGATCCGCCACGCGAGGAGCCCGGTGCTCAGGCGGCGATTCTCAAGGCGCTGGAAAGCTATGGTTTCGAATGGGATGGCGAGATGGTCCGACAGAGTGACCGGCACGCGGCCTACGCTGAAGTCCTCAATCGCCTGTTCAGCCAGGGCCTGGCCTACGCATGCACCTGCTCGCGCAAGCAACTGGAGCCGTATCACGGCATCTATCCCGGGTTCTGCCGCAACGCTGGGCACGGCACTGAAAATGCGGCAATCCGCGTGCGTGTACCGGAGCTGGAATACCACTTCATCGACCGGGTGCAGGGCGAATTCCGTCAACACCTGGGCCGCGAGGTGGGTGACTTCGTGATTCGTCGCCGTGACGGGCTCTACGCCTATCAATTGGCGGTGGTGCTAGACGATGCCTGGCAAGGCATCACTGATATCGTGCGCGGCGCCGACCTGCTGGACTCCACGCCACGCCAGCTCTATCTGCAAGAACTGCTCGGTCTGCCGCAACCGCGCTACTTGCACATCCCGCTGATTACCCAGCCGGACGGCCACAAACTCGGCAAATCCTATCGCTCACCGCCGCTGACCGAAGATCAGGCTACGCCGCTGTTGCTGCGCGCATTGCGGGCGCTGGGGCACACTCCCGTTATCGAACTCAATGACGCCACGCCACGGGAAGTGCTGAATTGGGGCATTGCCCACTGGGATGCGTCGCTGATCCCGCGCACACTGACGTTGCCTGAAGCGCAACTGCAGTGATGCCACTTGCAGTGGCGCACCCATCCGTTACCATCGCCGCACGTTTTCGGGCACGCGCATAAAAGAGAGAGGCCGGGATGTACATCTATCGCTTGGTCCTGCTCCTGGTAGTGGGGATTTATCTGTTCTCCCCGGCCATCATGGATTGGTGGATCGACGCCACTGGCGCCTGGTATCGCCCTTATTTGCTCTGGCTGATTCTGATCGTCGTGACCTTCATCCTGCAGAGCCAAAAAGATGCCGATGAGCTTTAGCCTGACCCAGATGATCCTGATCAGCGCCGCGTACCTGGCGGTGCTGTTCGGCGTAGCCTGGATCAGTGAACGGGGCATGATCCCCCGGGCGATCATTCGCCATCCGCTGACCTACACCCTGTCGCTGGGCGTTTATGCCAGTGCCTGGGCGTTTTACGGCACGGTGGGCCTGGCTTATCAGTACGGCTACGGTTTTCTGTCCAGCTACCTCGGGGTTTCCGGGGCGTTTCTGCTGGCGCCGGTGCTTTTGTACCCGATCCTGAAAATCACCCGCACTTACCAACTCTCATCGCTGGCCGACCTGTTCGCGTTCCGTTTCCGCAGCACCTGGGCCGGTGCGCTGACGACGATTTTCATGCTGGTCGGCGTGCTGCCGTTGCTGGCGTTGCAGATTCAGGCGGTGGCCGACTCCATCGGCATCCTCACCCGCGAGCCGGTGCAGCATCGCGTGGCCCTGAGTTTCTGCGCGCTGATTACGCTGTTCACGATTTTCTTCGGCTCGCGCCACATCGCCACCCGCGAGAAACATGAAGGCCTGGTGTTCGCAATCGCCTTCGAGTCGGTGATCAAGCTGATCGCGATTGGTGGCGTCGGCCTGTATGCGCTGTATGGCGTGTTCGACGGCCCGCAACAGCTGGAACTGTGGCTGCTGCAAAACCAGACCGCCCTCGCCGCCCTGCACACGCCACTGCAGGAAGGCCCATGGCGCACGCTGCTGCTGGTGTTCTTCGCCTCGGCGATCGTCATGCCGCACATGTACCACATGACCTTTACCGAAAACCTCAACCCGCGTTCGCTGGTCAGCGCGAGCTGGGGCTTGCCGCTGTTCCTGCTACTGATGAGCCTGGCAGTGCCGTTGATTCTCTGGGCCGGGTTGAAACTCGGTGCCACCACCAATCCGGAATATTTCACCCTGGGCATCGGCATCGCCGCCAACAGCAAAGCCCTGGCGCTGCTGGCGTATGTCGGTGGATTGTCGGCAGCCAGCGGGCTGATCATCGTTACTACGCTGGCGCTGTCCGGGATGGCACTGAACCACTTGGTGCTGCCGCTCTATCAGCCGCCGGCCGAGGGCAATATCTACCGCTGGCTGAAATGGACCCGCCGGGCACTGATCGTCGCGATCATCATGGCCGGCTACGGTTTCTACCTGATGCTGGGCGCGGAACAGGACCTGGCCAACCTCGGCATCGTCGCCTTCGTCGCCACGTTGCAGTTCCTGCCGGGCGTGTTGTCGGTGCTGTACTGGCCGACCGCCAACCGTCGCGGCTTCATCGCCGGCCTCCTGGCGGGGATTCTGGTGTGGCTGGTGACCATGCTGTTGCCACTGGTCGGCAATCTGCAAGGCTTCTACATTCCGTTGCTGAACATGATTTACGTGCTGGACGACACCAGCTGRCACATGGCGGCGATTGCCTCGCTGGCCGCCAACGTGCTGATGTTCACCCTGATCTCACTGTTCACCAACGCCAGCCCCGAAGAGGCCAGCGCCGCCGAAGCCTGCGCAGTGGACAACGTTCGCCGCCCGCAACGCCGCGAACTGCATGCCGCCTCACCTCAGGAATTCGCCACGCAACTGGCCAAACCGCTGGGTGCCAAGGCGGCGCAGAAAGAAGTCGAACAAGCGCTGCGTGACCTTTATCTGCCGTTCGACGAACGCCGGCCTTACGCCTTGCGTCGTTTGCGTGACCGTATCGAAGCCAACCTCTCCGGCCTGATGGGCCCGAGCGTGGCGCAGGACATGGTCGAAACCTTCCTGCCCTATAAGGCCGGCGGCGAAAACTACGTCACCGAAGACATCCACTTCATCGAAAGTCGCCTCGAGGATTACCACTCGCGCCTCACCGGCCTTGCCGCCGAACTCGATGCCCTGCGTCGCTACCACCGCCAAACCCTGCAGGAATTGCCGATGGGCGTGTGCTCGCTGGCCAAGGATCAGGAAATCCTCATGTGGAACAAAGCCATGGAGGAGCTGACCGGGATTGCCGCGCAGCGTGTGGTCGGTTCACGCCTGAGCACCATTGCCGACCCGTGGAAAGAGCTGCTGCAAGGCTTCATCAATCTGCCGGACGAGCACTTGCACAAGCAGCACCTGGCCCTCGATGGCCAGACCCGCTGGCTGAACCTGCACAAAGCGGCGATCGACGAACCGCTGGCACCGGGTAACAGCGGCCTGGTGCTGCTGGTGGAAGACCTGACCGAAACCCAGATGCTCGAAGACAAACTGGTGCACTCCGAGCGCCTGGCCAGCATTGGCCGACTGGCGGCCGGCGTGGCCCATGAAATCGGCAACCCGATCACCGGCATTGCCTGTCTCGCGCAGAACCTGCGCGAAGAACGTGAAGAAGACGCCGAACTCACGGAAATCAGCGGGCAGATCCTCGAGCAGACCAAACGCGTGTCACGCATCGTTCAGTCGCTGATGAGCTTCGCCCACGCGGGCGCTCATCAGCACAGCGACGAGCCCGTTTGTCTGGCGGAAGTGGCCCAGGATGCCATCGGCCTGCTGGCCTTGAACCGGCGCAATTTCGAAGTACAGTTCTACAACCTGTGCGACCCCGATCACTGGGTCGAAGGCGACCCGCAGCGGCTCGCCCAGGTATTGATCAATCTGCTCTCAAACGCCCGTGACGCCTCGCCTCCGGGCAGTGCAGTGCGCGTCAAGAGCGAAGCCGGCGAACACACGGTCGATCTGATCGTCGAAGACGAAGGCAGCGGTATTCCCTCGAGCATCATGGACCGACTGTTCGAACCCTTCTTCACCACCAAGGATCCTGGCGAAGGCACCGGTCTGGGCCTTGCACTGGTCTATTCCATCGTTGAAGAGCATTATGGACAAATCACCATCGACAGCCCGGCTGATGTTCAAAGCCAACGCGGCACCCGTATCCGGGTGACCTTACCGCGTCATGTCGAAGCGACGTCCGCTGTGAACTGAGACCGTCGAGAGTATCGAATCAATGCCGCACATTTTGATCGTCGAAGACGAAACAATTATCCGCTCCGCCTTGCGCCGTCTGCTGGAACGTAACCAGTACCAGGTCAGCGAAGCCGGATCCGTGCAGGAAGCACAAGAGCGTTTCAGCATTCCCACGTTTGACCTGATCGTCAGTGACCTGCGCCTGCCGGGCGCGCCGGGTACCGAGTTGATCAAACTCGGCCTGGGCACTCCGGTGCTGATCATGACCAGTTACGCCAGCCTGCGTTCGGCCGTCGACTCCATGAAAATGGGCGCGGTGGACTACATCGCCAAGCCTTTCGATCACGACGAGATGCTCCAGGCCGTCGCGCGAATCCTGCGTGACCGGCAATCGGCGCAAGCCAGCGGTGAGCCGGTTGTCGGCAAAGCGTCCAATGGCGCCGCAGCAAAAAGTGGTGTCGACAACAGCAACGGCGAAATCGGCATCATCGGCTCTTGCCCGCCGATGCAGGACCTGTACAGCAAAATCCGTAAAGTCGCGCCGACCGATTCCAATGTCCTGATCCAGGGCGAGTCCGGTACCGGTAAAGAACTGGTAGCACGTGCCCTGCACAACCTGTCCAAACGCGCCAAGGCGCCGATGATTTCGGTGAACTGCGCAGCCATCCCGGAAAGCCTGATCGAGTCCGAACTGTTCGGCCACGAGAAAGGCGCGTTTACCGGCGCCAGCGCCGGGCGTGCCGGGTTGGTGGAAGCGGCTGACGGCGGCACCTTGTTCCTCGATGAAATCGGTGAATTGCCACTGGAAGCCCAGGCCCGCCTGTTACGCGTATTGCAGGAAGGTGAAATCCGCCGGGTTGGCTCGGTCCAGTCGCAGAAGGTCGRTGTACGCCTGATCGCCGCGACCCACCGGGACCTCAAGAGCCTGGCGAAGATCGGCCAGTTCCGTGAAGACTTGTATTACCGCCTCCACGTGATCGCCCTGAAACTGCCGGCCCTGCGCGAGCGCGGTGCGGACGTCAATGAAATTGCCAATGCCTTCCTGGCGCGGCAGAGCGCGCGGGTCAACCGCACCGATCTGAAATTCGCCCTGGATGCCGAGCAAGCAATTCGGCATTACTCCTGGCCGGGTAACGTTCGCGAACTGGAAAACGCGGTCGAGCGCGCGGTGATTCTGTGCGAGAGCCCGGAGATTTCCGCCGAGCTGCTGGGCATCGACATCGAACTCAGCGATCTGGAAGACGACGATTTCATCGGCCTCGCGCCCCAGCAGGGCAACAGCGCCGGTAACACCAGCCACGAACCGACCGAAGATCTGTCCCTGGAAGACTACTTCCAGCACTTCGTGCTCGAGCATCAGGATCACATGACCGAAACCGAACTGGCCCGCAAGCTCGGGGTCAGTCGCAAATGCTTGTGGGAACGCCGTCAGCGCCTGGGCATCCCGCGGCGCAAAACCGGGGTGGCCAGCGAGAGCTGAACCGCGCCTGTCAGATGCGCGGGTAACACGTGACATTGTGGAAAAACTGTTACCTCAGCTTTTTCACGTAACAGAAGCCGGGGCTTACGGTAACGAAGCCCCGGTTTTTTTTGGCCTCGAAAAACACCATTAGCCCGCCTAACCCCTTGTTTTACTGGGCCTCACAAAAGTTGGCACGCACCCTGCTATATGTTCAGTACAAGAACAATAACAAGTAATGCACAAGACAATAAAAATAAGACGAATCGACTCACGCACAATAAAAACAAGACGGCGAGAGGCGTAGCTAACTGATTCTTTTGGAGAGGCGTTGCATTTGGGGCTTGCCCCGCAACCAGGCCGAGAATAATAAAAAACTGTCCCTAGGCAGTGCCTGAACTGGTTGGATCACACGATCATAGCAACACAGCGACCAAAGCAATCCGTTTGCTCTTGGCTCCCGATTGGGAGGGTCATGAAGGAAAACTTCATGGCGAGGGCGCTCAACAAAAACAAGAAGCCCGAAACCAATAATAAAAATAGAGCACGCAACTACTTCTGGGGGAGCTTCGGCTCCCCTTGTGGTTTCTGGCGTTTGGCATTCTCTGCCTTGTAGCAGCTGCCGAGCAGTGCGAGGCTGCGTTCGACTGCGCAGCAGTCGCTAATACGGGCAACCGGTTCCTACTGACACACCGCAATTTCTGGTTTTACGACGGCTTCGCCGCCGAACGCAGGCTCGGCAGCTGCTACAAAACCGCCCCTCAAGACATCTCCCTTCAAGCGCTTGCGCAGCTTCCTACACCATCCCCCGACTAAATGCTAGAATCCCGGCCCATCATGCGGTCATTCTTCGTTATGGCCGAACATTCCTTCAAACAGTGCATCCCATGCTGAAGAAGCTGTTCCAGTCATTCCGTTCTCCCCTGCGTCGTACGCAACACATCCGCAGCACGCCTGAAGTGCTCAATAGCGGCCAACATTCGCTGCAAAAGGCGCAATTCAGCCGTTACGCGGTCAACATCGTCGAACGCTTGCAGAACGCCGGTTACCAGGCTTACCTGGTCGGCGGCTGTGTGCGTGACATGCTGCTCGGCATCACGCCGAAAGATTTCGACGTCGCCACCAGTGCCACCCCTGAACAGGTACGGGCCGAATTCCGCAACGCGCGGATCATCGGTCGTCGCTTCAAACTGGTGCATATCCACTTTGGCCGCGAAATCATCGAAGTCGCGACCTTCCGCGCCAATCACCCGCAAAACGACGAGGACGAAGACAGCAACCAGTCTTCCCGCAACGAAAGCGGGCGCATCCTGCGCGATAACGTCTACGGCACCCTGGAAGAAGACGCGCAACGCCGCGACTTCACCATCAACGCCTTGTATTACGATCCGGTCAGCGAGCGCATTCTCGACTACGCCAATGGCGTACACGACATCCGCAATCACCTGATCCGCCTGATCGGCGATCCGAAGCAGCGCTACCAGGAGGACCCGGTTCGGATGCTGCGGGCCGTGCGTTTCGCCGCCAAGCTGAATTTCGGTATCGAGAAGCACAGCGCCCTGCCGATCCGCGATCTGGCACCGATGCTGCGCGAGATTCCATCAGCCCGTCTGTTCGAAGAAGTGCTCAAGCTGTTCCTCTCCGGCCACGCCGCGGACACCTTCGAGATGCTGGTCGACCTGCAGTTGTTCGATCCGCTGTTCCCGGCCAGTGCCGAGGCGCTGGAATACAACCCGACGTACACCCACACGCTGATCAGTGAAGCACTGATCAACACGGACTTGCGGATCAAGCAGAACAAACCGGTCACCCCGGCGTTCCTGTTCGCCGCCCTGCTCTGGCCTGCCCTGCCGGCCCGCGTGCTGCGCTTGCAAGAACGTGGCATGCCGCCGATTCCGGCGATGCAGGAAGCGGCGCACGAGTTGATTGCCGAACAGTGCCAGCGTATTGCGATTCCGAAACGCTTCACCATGCCGATCCGCGAGATATGGGACATGCAGGAGCGTCTGCCGCGCCGCAGCGGCAAGCGGGCCGACCTGTTGCTGGACAACCCGCGGTTCCGTGCCGGCTACGACTTCCTGCTGCTGCGCGAAAGCGCTGGCGAACAGACTGATGGCCTGGGCGAATGGTGGACCGACTATCAGGACGCCAACGACAGCGAACGTCGGGACATGATCCGCGAACTCAGCGGCAAGGACGACGGCAGCGGTGCTCCGCGCAAACGTCGCCGCAGTGGCGGCGCCAAACGCAAACGCGCTGCCGGCGCTTCGAGCACGACAGGCGAATAAGCCATGGAACGCATCTACATCGGCATGGGCAGCAATCTGGCTGACCCTGCCGAACAGTTGCGCAGCGCTGTCGAGGCCTTGGCACGCTTGCCGCAGACCGAACTGGTCGGTGTTTCCGGGTTTTATCAAAGCGACTCGCTGCTGCCCGGCCAACCGCGTTATACCAACGCGGTCGCCGCTCTCGACAGCCGCCTCGCGCCGCTGGAGCTGCTCGATGCCCTGCAAGCCATCGAGAACGGACAAGGCCGCCAGCGCCTTGAACGCTGGGGCCCGCGCACGCTGGATCTGGACATCGTGTTGTTCGGCGATCGACTGATCGACGAACCGCGCCTCAAAGTCCCTCACTATCACCTGCAGGAACGAGCCTTTGTGCTCTATCCGTTGGCCGAACTGGCACCGGCGGATTTGCGCCTGGCTGACGGCCGCACCCTCGCAGAATTACTCGCCGCCTGCCCGTTCGTCGGCCTGGAACGCCTCCCGGCAGCCTGAGTTGCCGCTTTTGACGATACAAGCCCATCGCAAATCTGCTGAATCGCATCAGTAACGTCGGTAACACCCCCCACGTAACAATGCGGTAACACATGCAATTGACTTCCCGGGTTCTCCTCACGACTATAGGCGTCCCGCTGCCGCCAACGCGGCGCTAAAGGGCGCAGTCCAGGCCTTACAAGCACCACGAAAGAGGGTGCGCCTGTATAAATGACGAATCACGCGCGTTACTCGCAGTAGTTTTCATAGCGCCTGTAATGAGGATTTTTTTCATGCCAGCCATCACCCTGACCACGCTCCAGAGCCTCAAGCAGACAGGTGAAAAGATCACCATGCTGACCTGCTATGACGCGACCTTCGCCCACGCCTGCAATGAGGCCGGGGTTGAAGTGCTGCTGGTGGGCGACTCCCTCGGCATGGTCTTGCAAGGTCACGACAGCACCCTGCCGGTGACCACTGCTGAAATGGCCTACCACGTGGCAGCCGTCAAACGCGGCAACACCGATGCCCTGATCCTCGCCGACCTGCCCTTCATGGCCTACGCCACCATTGAACAAACCATGACCAACAGCGCCCTGTTGATGCAGGCCGGTGCGCACATGGTCAAGGTTGAAGGGGCATTGTGGCTCGCGGACTCGATCCGTCTGCTGGCCGAACGCGGCATCCCGGTGTGCGCGCACATGGGGCTGACACCGCAATCGGTCAACATCCTCGGCGGCTATAAAGTCCAGGGCCGCAACGAGAACCAGGCGCGGCAGATGCGTGCCGACGCAATTTCCCTGGAACAGGCCGGCGCGGCCATGCTGCTGCTCGAATGCGTGCCGAGCGAATTGGCCGAAGAAATCAGCCAGGCGGTGAAGATCCCGGTGATTGGCATCGGCGCCGGCAGTGGCACCGACGGTCAGGTACTGGTTCTGCACGACATGCTGGGCTTGTCCATGACCGGCCGCGTGCCAAAGTTCGTGAAGAACTTCATGACCGACCAAACCAGCATTCAAGCAGCCTTGAGCGCTTACGTCACTGAAGTCAAAGCGGCGACTTTCCCTGGCATCGAACACGGATTCTCTGCATGAACACCGTAAAAACCGTACGCGAACTGCGGGCCGCGGTGGCCCGCGCCCGTAGCGAAGGCAAGCGCATCGGCTTTGTGCCGACCATGGGCAACCTGCACAGCGGGCATATCGCGCTGATTACCAAAGCCACCCAACGGGTGGATTTCGTGGTCGCGAGCATTTTCGTCAACCCGCTGCAATTCGGCGCCGGCGAAGACCTCGACAAATACCCGCGGACCCTGGCCGCCGATCAGGAGAAACTGCTCCAGGCCGGTTGCCATCTGCTGTTTGCCCCAACCGTCGAAGAAATGTACCCCGACGGCATGGCCGGCCAGACCCGCGTCAGCGTTCCGCAACTGTCTGAAGGCCTGTGCGGCGCCAGCCGTCCGGGGCATTTCGAAGGGGTGGCGACGGTAGTCAGCAAGCTGTTCAACATGGTCCAGCCGGACCTGGCGATCTTTGGCCAGAAAGACTTCCAGCAACTGGCGGTGATTCGCGCCCTGGTGCACGACCTGAACATGCCGATCCAGATCATCGGCGAACCGACCGTACGGGCCGCCGACGGTCTGGCGTTGTCGTCACGCAATGGTTTCCTCAGCGAAGAACAGCGGGCCATCGCACCAGAGGTCTATCGCACCCTGACCCGGATCAGCGACGCGATCAAACAGGGCGAGCGCGATTACCCGACGCTGATCAACGAGCAGATCAAGCAACTGGAAGCCGCTGGCCTGCGTCCGGATTACCTGGAAATTCGCCATGCGCTGACCTTGCGTCCGGCGACAGCGCAAGAGCCCCCGTTTGAGTGCATAGCACTCACAAGATCTTTGGTGGCTAGCAGGGTTTGGGGCTGCTTCGCAGCCCAACGGGGGCAAGCCCCCTCGCCACAGGCCCGCTCCCACATTAGATCTGCGTCGTTTCCAGACTGTATTGCCGCCCACAAAGCCTTCGGGCAAACTGCCCCCCGTTCGATTCCGACCCGGGGAAACACTCATGCACGCCATCATGCTCAAGGCCAAGCTGCATCGCGCCGAAGTCACCCATGCTGTACTCGATTACGAAGGCTCTTGCGCCATCGACGGCGAATGGCTGGACCTGTCCGGCATCCGTGAGTACGAACAGATCCAGATCTACAACATCGACAACGGCGAACGCTTCACCACCTACGCGATTCGTGGCGAAGAAGGTTCGCGCATGATCTCGGTCAACGGTGCCGCGGCCCACAAGGCCAAGGTCGGCGACCGCGTGATCATCTGCGCTTACGCCCACTACAGCGAAGCCGAACTGCTCAACTTCAAGCCGCGCATGCTCTACATGGCGCCGGGCAACGAACTGAGCCACACCAGCAATGCCATTCCGGTTCAGGTCGCCTGACCGCCCCGCCCCCCCTGCCAGCTTTCCGTTTGTCGGACCGCTCCTGGTTAAATGTTAAAAAAGTACCGGGAGCAGGTCAGACAAAGTCAAGACAGATTGCAGCGCGAGGTTTACTGTATTCGCCCTGCGCCAGAAATCGTGTCGACGCAGTTGACCGGACGCCCACCCACAGCGCTCCGGGATTTTTAGTGTTCAAAAGGCCGTTCAAGTAAAAGGAAAACCGCAGCGATGGCGTATTACCGCACTCCTCACGACGTTACCGCTCTGCCCGCTTGGCAAGCGCTGAATGACCACCGCCAAGCCATGCAGGATTTCAGCATGCGCGAAGCCTTTAATGCCGATCCGCAGCGTTTTAATCAATTCACCCTCAGCAGCTGCGGCCTGTTTCTCGACTACTCGAAGAACCTGATCAACGCCGAGACCCGCAATCTGCTGGTGGGCCTGGCCAACGAAGTCGACCTCAAGGGCGCGATCAAAGCGCTGTTCTCGGGCGAAATCGTCAACGCTTCCGAAGGACGCCCGGCCCTGCACACCGCACTGCGCCGTCCGGTGGGCGACAAGCTGTCGGTCAACGGCGTCAACGTGATGCCCGACGTGCACAAAGTGCTGAACCAGATCACCGATCTCGTGGGCCGTATCCACGACGGTCTGTGGCGCGGTTACACCGAGAAGCCGATCACCGACGTTGTGAACATTGGCATCGGTGGCTCGTTCCTCGGCCCCGAGCTGGTGTCCGAAGCGCTGCTGTCCTACGCCCAGAAAGGCGTGCGTTGCCATTACCTGGCGAACATCGACGGCAGTGAATTCCACGAACTGACCATGAAGCTGCGCGCCGAGACCACGCTGTTCATCGTCTCGTCGAAATCCTTCAACACCCTCGAAACCCTGAAAAACGCCCAGGCCGCCCGCGCCTGGTACCTGGCTCAGGGCGGTTCGGAAGCCGAGCTGTACCGTCACTTCATTGCCGTCTCCAGCAACAACGCGGCGGCCGTGGCGTTCGGTATTCGTGAAGAGAACATCTTCCCGATGTGGGACTGGGTCGGCGGCCGTTACTCGCTGTGGTCGGCCATCGGTTTGCCAATTGCCCTGGCCATCGGCATGTCGAACTTCAAGGAACTGCTGTCCGGTGCATACACCATGGACCAGCATTTCCAGAGCGCGCCATTCGAACAGAACATGCCGGTATTGCTGGCATTGCTCGGCATCTGGTATGGCAACTTCTGGGGCGCGCAGAGCCACGCGATCCTGCCGTACGACCACTACCTGCGCAACATCACCAAGCACTTGCAACAGCTGGACATGGAATCCAACGGCAAGAGCGTGCGCCAGGACGGCACGCCAGTGTCCACCGATACCGGCCCAGTCATCTGGGGCGGCGTCGGCTGCAACGGTCAGCACGCTTACCACCAGTTGCTGCACCAGGGCACCCAACTGATCCCGGCCGACTTCATCGTGCCGATCGTCAGTTTCAACCCGGTGTCCGACCACCACCAGTGGCTGTACGCCAACTGCCTGTCGCAAAGCCAGGCATTGATGCTCGGCAAGACCCGCACCGAGGCTGAAGCCGAACTGCGTGACAAGGGTATGGCCGAGGATGAAGTGCAAAAGCTGGCTGCGCACAAGGTGATCCCGGGCAACCGTCCGAGCAACACCCTTGTGCTCGAACGCATCAGCCCGCGGCGTCTTGGCGCACTGGTGGCGTTGTACGAACACAAAGTCTTCGTGCAAAGCGTGGTCTGGGGCATCAATGCCTTCGACCAGTGGGGCGTGGAGTTGGGTAAAGAGCTGGGCAAAGGCGTCTATAACCGCCTGGTCGGCAGCGAAGAAACCCCGGCCGACGATGCTTCCACCCAAGGCCTGATCAACTACTTCCGCGGTCGTCACCGCGGGTGATAGGCTGAAGGGGCGGTTTACCCGCCCCTTCAACTTGCAGCACCGACAGTTCCACGGCACCGGGTTTACTGCAAAATCGGTGGCGTGCGCTATCACTGTAGGAGCGGCCGAAGGCTGCGATCTTTTGATCCTGGTTGTAAAAGACAAGATCAAAAGATCGCAGCCTTCGGCAGCTCCTGCGAGGGTCGCGCAGCTCCCCTCTTGTCGCAAAACAAGAATAAGGAACCGTCATGTTCGATATCAGCACGTTCCCCAAAGCCGATGCCGTCCGCCGGGCTGCACAGTTGAGTCAGGACGACTACAAGCGCCTGTACCGTGAATCCATTGAACACCCCAGCACCTTCTGGGCCGAACAGGCCACACGGTTCCTCGACTGGAGCACGCCGTGGCAGACCGTTCAGCGGTACGACCTGAAAACCGGTGACGCAAGCTGGTTTGCCGGCGGAAAGTTAAACGTCAGCTACAACTGCATCGATCGTCATCTGGAAAAGCGTGGCGATCAAACCGCGATCATCTGGGAAGGCGATGACCCCGCCGAATMCATCCAGATCACCTACAAAAAACTCCATCACAACGTCTGTCGACTGGCCAACGTGCTCAAAAGCCGTGGCGTGAAGAAAGGCGACCGCGTGTGCATCTACATGCCGATGATCCCTGAAGCCGCCTACGCCATGCTCGCCTGTGCGCGGATCGGCGCGATTCATTCGGTGGTGTTCGGCGGATTCTCCCCGGACTCACTGCGTGACCGGATCCTCGACGCCGACTGCCGCACCGTAATCACCGCCGATGAAGGCGTGCGCGGCGGTAAATTCGTACCGCTCAAACAGAACGTCGACAAGGCCCTGCAAAGTTGTCCGCACGTCAGCAGTGTGATCGTGGTCGAGCACACCCAAAACCAGGTGAATTGGGTTGAAGACCGCGACCTCTGGTATCACCAGGCCCTGCGCGATGTCGGTGACGATTGCCCGCCAGAGCCGATGGACGCCGAAGACCCGCTGTTTATCCTCTACACCTCCGGCAGCACCGGCAAACCCAAAGGCGTGCTGCACACCACCGGCGGCTACCTGCTGCAAGCGGCGATGACCTTCAAATACGTGCTCGACTATCGCGACGGTGAAGTCTTCTGGTGCACCGCCGATGTCGGCTGGGTCACCGGCCACAGCTACATTGTCTACGGGCCGTTGGCCAACGGCGCGACCACGCTGATCTTCGAAGGCGTACCGAGCTACCCCAGCACCTCGCGCTTCTGGCAGGTGATCGACAAGCACCACGTCAACATCTTCTACACCGCCCCGACCGCCCTGCGCGCGTTGATGCGTGAAGGTCCCGGGCCGTTGAAGGAAACATCCCGCGAGAGCCTGCGCTTACTAGGTACTGTCGGTGAGCCGATTAACCCGGAAGCCTGGGAGTGGTACTTCAATACAGTCGGCGAGCAACGCTGCCCGATTGTCGATACCTGGTGGCAGACCGAAACCGGCGGCATCATGCTCAGCCCGCTGGTCAGCACCCAACGGGTCAAACCCGGTTGCGCCACCCAACCGATGTTCGGTGTGCAACCGGTGTTGCTCGATGAGCACGGCAAAGAAATCAAAGGCGCCGGCAGCGGCGTGCTGGCCATCAAGTCCAGCTGGCCGGCGCAGATCCGCAGCGTCTACGGCGATCCGAAACGGATGGTCGAAACCTACTTCAAGCCCTACCCCGGCTACTACTTCACCGGCGATGGCGCACGCCGCGACGAGGACGGCGATTACTGGATCACCGGGCGCATCGACGACGTGATTAACGTCTCCGGGCACCGCATCGGCACCGCCGAAGTGGAGAGCGCGCTGGTGCTGCACGACAGCATTGCCGAGGCCGCCGTGGTCGGTTACCCCCATGACATCAAAGGCCAGGGCATCTACGCCTTCGTCACACCCATGAACGGCGTCGACCCCAACGACGATCTGAAGAAAGAACTGCTGGCCCATGTCAGCCAGGAAATCGGCAGCTTCGCCAAACCGGACTTGATCCAGTGGGCCCCGGCCCTGCCGAAAACCCGTTCGGGCAAGATCATGCGACGGATCCTGCGCAAGATCGCCTGCAACGAACTGGACAGCCTCGGCGACACCTCGACCCTCGCCGACCCAAGCGTGGTGCAAGGGCTGATTGATCAACGCCTGAACCAATAATGTTGCGCGCGGCCACCGGCCGCGCTGTGAGGCTTATTGTGGCGAGGGGGCTTGCCTCCGTTGGGCAGCGAAGCGGCCCAAAAAGCTTGGCGCTCCCTCGAATTTTTGCCAGTGCTGCGCACTGGAACGGGGGCAAGCCCCCTCGCCACAGTGTTAAACTCCCGCGCCCTCAATTCCCTCCAGCAAGGCGCCCAGCATGTCTTCCTTGAATCAGGCGCTGTGCGCCGCCCTTGATCGTCGCCAGGACCTGCTCGCCGAGCTGCATCAGCAAGGCACCGATTGCTATCGCCTGTTCCACGGCAGCCAGGAAGGTGCCGGCGGCTTGACCATCGACCGCTATGGCCCGCAACTGCTGGTGCAAAGCTTTCATCAGTCACTGGAGCGTGACGCCCTGCTGCAATTGCACGAAATCGTCAATCAACAGCTGGGCCTCGATAGCCTGCTGGTCTACAACGACCGCTCCCGCGGCAACTCGCGCATCGACCGCGAAGACACCGTCTACCGCGCCGACGAGGCCGCCCTGCAAGACTTGATCGGCCACGAATGGGGGCTGAACTACCGGGTTCGCGGGCGCCATGCCGGCCAGGATCCGTTGCTGTTTCTCGACCTGCGCAACGCCCGCGGCTGGGTCAAGGCGCACAGCAAAAACAAAAGTGTGCTGAACCTGTTTGCCTACACCTGTGGCGTCGGTCTCTGCGCTGCGGCCGGTGGTGCCAGCGAGGTGTGCAACCTGGACTTTGCCGAAGGCAACCTGGCGGTCGGCCGCGAAAACGGTCTGCTCAACCCGCAATTGCCGACCATGGAGTTCATCCAGTCCGATTACTTCCCGGCGATTCGTCAATTGGCCGGCCTGCCGATCAGCCAGCGTCGCGGGCAAAAACTGCCGAGCTATCAGCGCCTGGAGCCGCGTCAATATGATCTGGTACTGCTCGATCCACCGGCCTGGGCCAAGAGTGCTTTCGGCACGGTCGATCTGTTGCGCGATTACCAGAGCCTGCTCAAACCGGCGCTGCTGACCACTGCCGACAATGGCGTGTTGATCTGCTGCAACAACCTGGCGAAGGTCAGCATGGACGATTGGCGCGAACAGGTGCTGCGCTGCGCAGAGAAGGCCGGACGCCCGGTGCGTGAGTGGACAGCGCTGACACCGGGCAGCGACTTTCCGTCGACGGACCAACAACCGCCGCTGAAAACGCTGATCCTGCAGCTCTGAAAATCCACACCCATTATCAGACAACGCCTATAAAGCGTGATTGCTTCGGAACCGCAAACGCATGCCATACTCCAAGGCACTCCGATTCCGACAGATGAAGCCACACATGCCCAAAGGATTGATCCGCGCTATCGGCGCCTTGTTAACAGCCCTGGCCCTTTACAGCCTGCTGGGGTTTCTGATTTTGCCGGGCATCGCGTTGCGGGTYGCCAACCAGCAATTGGCCAACTACGCCATGACGCCCGCGACAATTTCGCGGATCGAACTCAACCCGTTCAGCCTTGAAGTAACCCTTTGGGGCCTGATCATCGGCGAGCCGGGCAAGGAACAAGTGGGCTTCGAACGCCTGTACGCCAACTTGCAGATCGACAGCCTGTGGACCAAGGCGCTGCACCTGTCCGATATCGAACTGGACAAACCCAAGACCGAAATACGCTTCGGCAAGGACGGCCAGCTCAATCTTCTCGGGCTGTTCAAAATCCCCGCCAGCGAACCGACCCCGGTCGACCCGAACGCCAAACCCTTCCCGCTGCGCGTGGAGCGGATCAAACTGGCCGGCGGCTACGTGCATTTCGAAGATGCCCGGCCCAGCGAGCCCATCGAATTCCTCTACGACAAACTCGATTTCGAGCTGAAGAACCTCAGTACCCTGCCCGACGACAACGCCGACATGACCCTGGTCGCGGTCGGCCCCGCCGGCGGGCAGATCGACTGGACCGGCAATTTCAGCCTGAGCCCGATCGCCTCTGAAGGTAAGCTGAAAATCACCGATGGCAAGATGAAGTCCTTCTGGCCCTATGTGCGCGATGCTGTGCCACTGGTCCTGGAAAACGGCGTCCTGAACCTGAGCACCGACTACAAACTCAATCTGAACAAAGGCACCGAACTGCTGCTGGACAACGTCGTCGTCAGCGTCGCGCCTTTCGCCATCAAGGCGCCGGACGGCCGACCTCTGGTGAAGCTCGAACGACTGGACATCAGCGACACCACCGTGGATCTGGCCAAACAGCAAGTGGTGGTCGGCAAGATCCGCAGCCAGAAACTGGAAACCTGGGCAGCCCTCGAAGCCGATGGGCAACTCGATTGGCAAAAACTGTTCGCCAGCCAGCCGTCCAAACAGGCGGCCAAAGCCAACGCCGAACCCACCAGCACACCCGCGGCAGCCGATTCACCGAAGCCCGAACCGACCGCGCCGAGCAAACCCTGGCAGGTGCTGCTCAAAGACGTGCAACTGCGTAATTATCAGGTGCACCTGGCCGACCGCAAGGCACAACCCGCCGTAGCGCTGGAGCTCGGCCCGCTGAACCTGGACCTGCAGAATTTCGACAGCCTCAACGGCTCCCCTTTCAACCTCAAGCTCGACACGGGCGTGGGCAAGCAAGGCAAGATCATGGCGGACGGCACGGTCAATCTGGCCCCGATCAGCGCCAAACTGAACGTGCAGACCAGGGATATCGACCTGCGCGTCGCCCAGTCCTACATCAATCCGTTCATTCGCCTCGAACTGCGTAGCGGCATGCTGGGCAGTGATCTGGCGGTCGACTTGAAAAGCACCGAGCCGCTGGCGTTCAGTGTTACAGGTAAAGCCCAGATCGATCAGTTGCATACCCTCGACACTCTGAAAACCCGTGACTTCCTCAAGTGGCAACAGTTGGCGCTCGAAGGCCTGAACTATCAGCACGGCGACAGCCTGTCGRTCGACAAGGTCAATCTGTTCCAGCCCTATGCCCGCTTCATGATCAACGATGACCGCACCACCAACATCGATGACCTGCTGATCCCGCAACCGGCCGACTCCGGCGCCACAACGACCACAACGACCACAACTGCCGCAGCCAAACCGGCAGCCGGAAACGAAAAACCACTGGGTATCCACATTGGCAGCATCGCCATCAATGACGGTTCGGCAAACTTCGCCGACTTCAGCCTGACACCGAACTTCGCCACGGCCGTCCAACAACTGAACGGGCAGATCGGCACCATCGACAGCCGCCACGTAAAACCGGCCAACGTCGACGTCAAAGGCAAGGTCGACCGCTATGCACCGGTGACCATCAAGGGCTCGGTCAACCCGTTCGACCCAATGGCCAGTCTGGACATCGCTACCAGTTTCAGACGGGTGGAACTGACGACCCTGACGCCTTATTCCGGCAAGTTCGCCGGTTACCGCATCCGCAAGGGCCGGCTCAATCTGGATCTGCATTACAAGATCACCAACGGTCAGCTCCTGGCCGAAAACAAAGTGGTGGTCGAGCAGCTGCAACTGGGTGAAAAGGTCGACAGTCCGGATGCAGTGAGCCTGCCGCTGAAACTGGCGATTGCCTTGCTCAAGGATGTCGACGGCAAGATTTCCATCGAACTGCCGGTGAGCGGCGACCTGAACAACCCGCAGTTCAGCATCATGCCGATCATCTGGCAGACCCTGCGCAATCTGATCGTGAAGGCGGCCGCGGCGCCGTTCAAAATGATTGGCGGGCTGGTCAGCGGCGGCGGTTCAGAGGAGCTGGGCACCGTGGCGTTTGCACCAGGTTCGAGCGACTTGAGCAAGGAAGCCGAAGCGACACTGATCAAACTGTCCCAGGCGCTCAAGGAGCGTCCGGCCCTGCGCCTGGAAATCGAAGGCACTGCCGCCAAGAGCAGCGACGGCCCACTGCTCGCCGAGCAACGCCTGGAACGGGAATACCAGTACAACTACTACAAAATGCTCCAGCGCCGCGGTGACAAAGTGCCGGCCCAGGCCTCCATGCTGGAAGTGCCGGACAGCGAGAAAGGCCCGCTGCTCGAAGGAATCTACCGCACACGCCTCAAGATCCAGCCGCCCGCGGAATGGAAGGATCTGGGCAAGGAAGAACGCAGCAAAAAAATGCGCGAAAGCGTGATCGGCTTCTGGAGCTCCAGCGAGGTTCTGTTGCGTCAGCTGGGCCAGGAACGGGCCAGCAGCATCAAGGACTACCTGGTGGACAAAGGGCAGTTGGCCGATGACCGCGTGTACTTCATCGACGCCAACCTCGGTGAGGCCGAAAGCGATGGCCGCGTGGTGACGGCCTTGCATCTGGATGCCGAGTGATGGGCGTGCAATGGCTTATGAGCCTGGCCCTGGTATTGGCTGCCGGCCAAGCTGCGGCGGCCGATACCCTGCGCTGCGGCAGTCAATTGATCAGCGTCGGGGACAGGTCCAGCGAAGTGCTGCAAAAATGCGGAGAGCCCGTCGCCCGCGACCTGCTTGGCTACAAGCGCAGCGCCAATCGACGGGAAGAGTTTCAGGTCGAGGAATGGACCTACGGGCCCAACGGCGGGATGTACCAGTACCTGCGCTTTGAAGGAAACCGGTTGGTTCAAATCACCAGCAAGCGCGGTAACTGAACTCGCCCCCACAGTTTTTTGCGTTGCTCCCAATAGAACAGGCCCCGACACGAATGTCGGGGCCTGTAACGGCCACGTCCATATGGCCTTTCGCATGAACTCTCAAAAAGCGACAGACGTATGACCTGGCCCGCCTGCCGCATCTTCTCCCGGTCCAGGCGAGAAGCCTTGCCTTACTCGGCTTTCAGGCCGTCAGCGGACACCGCTTTGACGCCTTTGATTTTCTTGGCAATGGCCACGGCGGTGGCTTTCTGAGCTTCAGTCACCGCAACAGTGGACGACAGCGACACGACGCCTTTGTTGGTTTCAACTTTGATGTCGGTACCCGGGATGCCTTTTTCAGTCACCAGGTCTGCTTTGACTTTGGTCGTGATCCAGGTATCGGAAGTAGCTTCCTTGGCTTTGGTCACTTCACCGGCGGCCAGCGTCATGGGAGCCTGGGTGGTATGGCTGGTCTGGGCGAATGCAGCGTTGGCCATCGTCAGGGTCAGCGCGGTAGCAGTAGCGGCAGCGATAGCGAACTTTTTCATACGAGTAACTCCTGTTCTTCTGGAAAGTCTGCTGCGTGTCGTCTTGTCAGCAGGGTTACCAGAGAGAGTGCGAACGCTGTGCCAACTAGCAACCAAAAAATAAATACCTATAAATCAACAACTTAATAAAAATGACAACTTTCGAAATCATGCAAAATGCATGAGTGCGACATTATCTACATGCAAGTTGCGGGTTTTAACGCAGGCCTAAGGGCATGAATTGTCGGGGGTTTTCGTGATCATCCGAATCGCCCCCCGCCCAAATGACCAACAAAAATGCCCCGCGTCGTGAGAAGCGGGGCATTGTTTATGCCGGGTGATATGGATCAGGTACCGGTGCAGCCTTTAGGTGCGTACTCTTGTAGAGCCGTGGTGGCGCATGTCCAGCCACCGGCGAGGGTACGCGAAAGCGTAATGGTCTTGCTGAGCACAGGCCCTGGAGCATTGAGGATCGTGCAGGCAATAGTGCCCACACCGGTAGCGGTGGTACCCGATGCCGTAATCGTGCAGTTACCTGTAGTCGCCGTACCGCCGATCAAAGCGAGGGTAGGATCTGTACCCTGATTCATAATGTCTTCAAAAGGCACCTTCAGTGCCGAGATTTCTGCAAGCGCAGCGGTAACTTTCGCCCGTGATTGGTACTTCGAATACTGCGGCAACGCAAACGTCGCCAGAATCCCGATGATCGCCACCACGATCAGCAGTTCGATCAGGGTAAAACCATTTTGATTTTTCATAGACAGGCTCCATGCATGAGTCGAAATCTCATGATCTGTAGAGGGTGCAGCACAGGTCATGCCAAGTCGTATGCGCCCCTGCAGACTGGGCTCGGGATCACGACAAAGACCTTTCGTACCCCCAGGATCCGCACTTTCTGACATTTTTTGTCACCTCACCTCGGCTGGTTTGGTTCCACTGTTTGACTAGGCTATAAGTCATTAACCGCCTGCGTCCGGAATCCCAATGAATGACATTGYCCTTAGCGGTCTGGCCAAGCAATTGGTGCTGGYCGAGCTGATCACCGATCAAAGTGCGCAACAGGCGTATCAGCAAGCCCAACGCGATCGAGTCTCACTGGTCAGTTATCTGGTGCAAAACAAACTGCTGAAAAGCTGGCAGGTCGCCGAGGTGGCTTCGGAGCATTTCGGCATGGCCCTGCTGGACCTCAACTGCCTGGAAAAAGACACCCAACCCAAGGGGCTGGTCAGCGAAAAACTGATCCGCCAGCACCACGCCCTACCCCTCTGGCGACGCGGCAACAAACTGTTCGTGGGGGTTTCCGATCCGAGTAATCAACAGGTCATCAACGACATCCAGTTCAGTACCGGGCTGAACACCGAAGCCATCCTGGTCGAAGAGGACAAGCTTAGCGACGCCATCGAAAGATTCTTCGACAGCCACGCCACCGACCTGCAAGAGATGGCCGATGTCGACCTCGACGGTCTGGACATCGAGTCGGTCGACGACCAGAAACAGGACGCCATCGGCGGACAGGACACCGATGACGCGCCCGTGGTGCGCTTCGTCCACAAGATGTTGCTCGATGCGATCAAGAGCGGGTCTTCCGACCTGCATTTCGAACCCTACGAAAAAACCTACCGCGTGCGGATGCGCACCGATGGCATCCTGCATGAAGTTGCCAAGCCACCAACGCAACTGGCCAACCGCATTGCTTCCCGGCTCAAAGTCATGGCCAGTCTCGACATCTCCGAGCGGCGCAAACCCCAGGACGGGCGAATCAAGATGCGCCTGTCCAAGAGCAAGTCCATCGACTTCCGGGTCAACACCCTGCCGACCCTGTGGGGCGAAAAAGTGGTGATCCGGATCCTTGATCCGTCCAGCGCGCAAATGGGCATCGATGCCCTCGGCTATGAGCCGGAGCAGAAAGACCTGTACATGGCCGCCCTCAAGCAACCACAGGGGATGATCCTGGTGACCGGGCCCACCGGTTCAGGCAAGACCGTGTCGCTCTATACCGGACTGAACATCCTCAACACCGTCAACATCAACATCTCCACTGCCGAAGACCCGGTGGAAATCAACATGGAGGGCGTCAACCAGGTCAACGTCAATCCCAGGCAGGGAATGGACTTCGCCCAGGCGTTGCGCTCGTTTCTGCGCCAGGACCCGGACGTGATCATGGTCGGCGAAATCCGCGACCTCGAAACTGCCGAAATTGCCATCAAGGCCGCCCAGACCGGGCACATGGTGCTTTCCACCCTGCACACCAACAGCGCTGCGCAAACCCTGACCCGCCTGCACAACATGGGGATTCAGGGCTTCAACATTGCGACCTCGGTCAGCCTGATCATTGCCCAGCGCCTGGCGCGCAAGTTGTGCAGCCATTGCAAGAAACCCATCGAGATTCCCCGCGAGACGCTGCTCAAGGAAGGCTTCCCCGAGGAACGCATCGGCTCATTCACGATCTATGAACCGGTCGGTTGCAATCAATGCAATGCTGGCTACAAAGGGCGAGTGGGGATTTATGAAGTGGTGAAGAACACTCCTGACCTGCAACGGCTGATCATGGCCGAAGGCAATTCACTGGAGATCGACCTCCAGATGCGCAAGGACGGCTTCAACGACCTGCGCACGTCGGGCTTGCTCAAGGCCATGCAAGGCATCACCAGCCTTGAAGAAATCAACCGGGTCACGAAGGACTGAATATGGCGGTCAAAGCAGCGAAAATCAGCGTGTATGCCTGGGAAGGCACGGATCGCAAAGGTGCGAAAATGACCGGCGAGTTGACCGGACAAAATCCAGCGCTGATCAAGGCCCAGTTGCGCAAGCAGGGCATCAATCCGGGCAAGGTGCGGAAAAAGTACGCGTCCATTTTCAGTGCCGGCAAGCGCATCAAACCCTTGGACATCGCCCTGTTTACCCGGCAGATGGCGACCATGATGAAAGCCGGCGTACCGCTCCTGCAATCGTTCGAGATCATCGGCGAGGGCTTCGATAACCCGAACATGCGCAAGCTGGTGGACGAGGTGAAACAGGAAGTCGCGGCCGGTAACAGCTTCGCCGCGGCCCTGCGCAAAAAGCCCCAGTATTTCGACGAGCTGTACTGCAACCTGGTGGACGCCGGCGAGCAGGCCGGTGCCCTGGATACCCTGCTGGAACGGGTGGCGACCTACAAGGAAAAGAGCGAAAGCCTCAAGGCCAAGATCAAGAAAGCCATGACCTACCCGCTGGCCGTGGTGTTCGTCGCAATCATTGTGACCGGCATTCTGCTGGTCAAGGTTGTGCCGCAATTCCAGTCGGTATTCTCGGGGTTCGGCGCCGAACTGCCGGCGTTCACCGTGATGGTCATCGGCTTGTCGGAGTTCATGCAGGACTGGTGGTGGATGATACTCGGCGTGTTGGCTGGGGGGATCTTCGGCCTGCGCCATGCCTTCAAGAATTCCCCGGGCTTTCGCGACCGGACGGACACCTGGCTGCTGAAACTGCCGTTGGTTGGCGCGCTCATGTACAAGTCCGCCGTGGCCCGTTACGCCCGCACCCTGTCGACGACGTTTGCCGCCGGCGTGCCACTGGTCGAAGCCCTTGAGTCAGTGGCGGGCGCGACCGGCAATATCGTGTTCAAGCGAGCGGTGTTGCGCATCAAGCAGGACGTTTCGACCGGCATGCAGCTGAATTTTTCCATGCGTACCTCCGGTATCTTTCCGACCATGGCGATCCAGATGACGGCCATTGGCGAAGAGTCCGGCGCGCTGGACGACATGCTCGACAAGGTCGCGAGTTTCTACGAGGCCGAGGTGGACAACATGGTCGATAACCTGACCAGCCTGATGG
>NZ_JBFTMK010000056.1:0-17222 GCF_056396965.1 Pseudomonas sp. 05N434 | reverse complement strand
CTGCGAAGCAGCCCCAAAACCATTCGACCCAATTGCATCAGGTAGACCGCATGTACAGGGTTTACGACTGCTGCGCAGCCGAGCGGGAGCAAGCTCCCTCGCCACAGGGGTCAGCGTTTGACCTCAGGTCATAGGACCGGGTTGGCCTTCAGCTCCAGACTGTCCAGCGCCCGACTCACCGCCAACTCGCCGAACATGATGAGCTGCGCGACGCCCAGTATCGTATTGCGCTGCGGCCCCTCCAGAAATCCGGCGCAGTCACTGGCGATCACCTTGGCCGAGGCAAAGGACTCGCAGGCATTGGTCAGCAGCTCTTCGATGTTGATGTCCGGGGCGACGGTGTAAATCGTGCTCGGTTTGCGTGGGGACTTGGTGTCAGACGGTTTGAGGTAGTGATCGAGGGCGCGTTCGGCGGCTTCGTTGAGTTTTTTGGGATCGAGGGGATCGTAGGGGGAAACGTCATCGGTTGCTGGCGGATTAGGTGTGGCTTTGAACATGGTGAATCTCCGTTATACCTGATGGAACCACCAGTACCTGTCGCTAAACAAGTAAGGGTGGCGGCTGTACGCAGGTTAGCGAACCGAGAGGTATAAGACCCGGCAGACCCGAGGGCCTCCCGCGCACAGCCACCATATCGAAACTGCAGACATGGAATGCCTGCAATATGACGGAGCGTTGTTGCGCTTATACCTGTTCAGGTCGCTAAACCCGATCGCTGATTGGCAGCGATACGGAAACGATAAAGACCAGGCCCAAAGCGCACAAGCCGGCGGATTCTGGCGCAGTCGTAGGCAACGGCGCAAGGATCTGTAGCTTTCATCAAGTAACGATAAACGCCGTTAAACACACCTCCCGCCAGCCCTTCTTCAAGGAATGGCCCGAATGGTGTACCGACGTGCGGCGAAGACCACCGCCGTCGCCGGATTCGGGACCTGATCCAAATTGACCCTGAAGTGAATGGACAACAGGCTGCCTTCCGCCAGATCCTTCAAATAACTGTACAAAACGGTAACGCTGTAGCGGCCGTTCAACACCCAACTTCGATGGACTGCGAAGTTGGGGCCCGTCCACATGGTGAGATTGTGGCTGCCCCCACTGGCGTTCTGGCCCTCAAAATCCAGCCAGATCGGCTGACCGGAGGCAATAAGCGGCCAACCGCCAAACAGGAGCGTTGCCCCGGCTTGCACATTGGCCAGATTCAGCACCGTCGTACCGTTCGCCTGGGTGATTACCGGAGGGACGAACCAGTTTGCCGGAATAGTCCCGATGTTCAGGACAAGCGGCCGTGAAACCACCGGGAGTGCTGTTCCGCGATCATATTCGAAGCTCACCGTCACCCGTTTGCCCAAGCTGAAAGCCAACAGCGAAACGGGCAGCTGGATTATCCTGGGTCGGATGGTAGTGCCGGCCTGAACGGTATTGGTGGTGTGTGAGCCCGCAGCGGGTGTTCCTGGCGCAGCAGTCCAGATGACCCTGATCCTGTCATCGGCCTGCATGTTGTAATCCAGGACAGCCGTCAGCCTCGTCAATGCCGCAATAGGATCCAGATTGCCGTTATCAGGCGCCTCTGCAATCGTCAGCTCCAGGTTTTGCAGCACAACGTTGATTGTCCATGGGCTGGACGCCCCTCCACTGCCATCCGCCAGCTTAACCGTGAAAACGTGCAAGCCGCCCGTCAATACAGCCACCTTATACGTCCAGGCGCTACCAACAGCTATGACCGTGCCTTGGGGGGTTGGCCCATCAAAAATTTCCACTTCACCGCCAGCCCCGGCACTGCCGCTTAACGTAACGCTAGTGTGAGGGGTGTCTGCGCCATCGGCGATGTCCTGGCCGTCGGGACCGGTGACCGACAAGATCGCGGGCGGGGTCGCTGCGTTTGTYAGGACGATATAGTTTCGATGGGCAAACGGCTGGGCAAGGGACTCATCCGGGCTCCCTTGCAGCCCCACCATCAACTTCAGGGTCAGTACGCTGCGGTCCTTGAGCCCTTGCAAGGCATTGGCGGAGTGGCTTCGCTCGTAAAAACCGAAACGGATGAATTCGTCAGTGATGACATTGCTCGGCGCACTCCAGTACCTCATACGGAAATCGCTGCCGTCGGCGTTCTTGCCCTCAAGCCACAACCAAAGGAATTGRCCCCGAGCGCTCAAGGGCCACGCGTTGATACGCAGGGTAATGTCGGTCAGGCCATTGATGTCCAGTATCGGACCTTCCCCGGACTGTTCTGCCTGGGTGATGAAGGGACGAGGCAAATCGCGTTGCGCCAGAGGCAGCACGTACACGACCTGTGGCTCTGAAGTCACGGGTGCAGCGGTGCCGCGAATGATGGTGTAAGTCACCGTCACCGTCTGGCTCAGATTGAAGAGTACTAGCGAAACCGGGATTCGAATCACCAGCGGCCGAGTGTTACCGGCGTTGATGAAAGCCGTAGTGAGAGAGCCGTTTGCTCCGGAGCCCGGTGCACCTGTCCAGGCCACACTCACCTGGTCGGTGGGCTGCAACGTCGGATCGGTCACCTCGACCGTGAGGGTATTCCTCACGTCCACCGGATTGAGGAGGGACTGATTGGCGCTTTCCTGAATGACAGGAGGCGGTGGGCTGCCGGCGTTCACTGTGGCGGTAGCGATGTTCATTGTTCTGTCCCTGTGCATGATCGATCCGGCCCCCGAAAGAGCATTGAATGAATCACACACCGACGCGCGGGCACGCGCTACTGTCAGAACTTATAGGTGTGCGGCTGTTTCGGACGAACGGCGCGGCGCGGTTTCGCCTTACACAGCCGGAATATCCAGCGAGGCCGACATGAACTGGCTGATCCGCGACCGCAGCCATTTCTCGGCAGGATCGTTGTCATGCACCCCGCTCCAGGCCATCGACAGTTGCGCCGCATCAATGGGAAACGGCGGATCTTCGGCGCGCAAGGCACAGCCCTCCACCAACGCGCACGCGGCATAGTCCGGGACAGTGGCAATCATTTCCGTGCCAGCGAGCAAYGCGCGCAAACCACTGAATTGCGGTACGCCGAGCACCACGCGGCGGGTGCGGCCGACCTTGGCCAAATCGACGTCGATGTTGCCGCTCAAGTCGCCGGAGAACGACACCATGGCATGCGGGCGGGAGCAGTATTCGTCCAGCGTCAGCGGCCCCGGTCTGCTGTCTCCGCGCAGGACTTTGCAGGGAATGTCGCGCAGTTTTTTGCGTTTGGCATTGGCCGGCAGATCCGTGGTGTAACTCACCCCCACCGAGATTTCCCCCGACGCCAGCAACGTCGGCATCAACAGATAATTGGCACGGCGTACCACAACCACGATCCCCGGTGCCTCTTCCTGCAACTGGCGCAGCAACGGCGGAAACAGCCCGAACTCGGCGTCGTCCGACAGCCCGATACGAAACACATCGCAGCTGCTGGCCGGGTCGAATTCCTTGGCCCGGCTGACCGCCCCCGAGATGGTGTCCATCGCTGGTTGCAGCTCCTTGAGAATCGCCAGCGCCCGCGCCGTCGGTTCCATGCCGCGACCGTTGCGCAGCAACAACGGATCGTCGAACAAATCACGCAACCGGCCCAGCGCGGCGCTCACCGCCGGTTGGCCCATGAACAGTTTTTCGGCGACTCGGGTCAGGTTCTTTTCGAACATCAGCGCTTCGAAAATCACCAGCAGGTTCATGTCGACACGGCGCAGATCGTTACGGTTCATGGGCACGGTTCCCTTTTGTGTTCAGCCAGGCGCAAGTGTGTCGGACTTTACTCGATCATCGGCACTTTCGCCGCTCGTTTGTAAGGCCCGTACTCGATCGGTACCCACTGGAAATGCTTGTCCACAGCGGTGATATGGCCGACACCCGGAAACGGCAAATGCGCCGCCGTGACCCAGATCTTGCTGGCCGCCGCATCGCTGAACACCTTGGCGCGGCTCTTGATCGCCTGCTGATTGTCGACGTCGAAACGAATTGACACCTCAGGATGCTCGAACTGCACCRCCAGGTTATGCACCAGATCGCCCATGAACAGAATGCTCTGACCCTGGGAGTTGAACCGATACGTGGTACTGCCCGGTGTGTGCCCGGCCTCCAGCTCGGCATCGACAACGCCCGGCACTGGCGACTGCCCGGCAGTAAAGGTTTTGAAACGGCCCGCCGCGATATACGGCGCGGTTGAGTCCTGGGCGATCTTGAAGAATTCCCTGGCACCGGCCGGTGCCTTGGCCATGGCCTGGGGATCAAGCCAGTAATCGGCTTCTGCCTTGGCCGCGTACACCGTTGCGTTGGCGAACACGGGCTTTTGCTGCCCATCCACCAACCCGCACACATGATCCAGATGCAGGTGAGTGAGCAGGATGGTATCGACCTGTTCCGGCTGGTAACCGGCGGCTTTCATGTTCGCCGACAGTTGGCCCGCCGTGGCACCGATGCACTGCCCTGCCCCGGTATCCACCAGAATCAATTGTTTGCCGGTATTCACCAGAAACGCATTGAACGCGGTTTGCACCCCCGGCGTTTCAATCGAACGACGAGCCAGCAACGCGCGGATCTGGTCTTGGGTCAGCCCCTCGAGCAGTTTGGGCGACAGGTCGTTGTARCCATCGAACAACGCCGTCACCTCGTAGTCGCCCACCGCGAGCCGGTAGTAACCGGGCACCTGAGTGTTCACCTGAGCCGGTGCCTGGGCCAGGCTGATGCCAGACATCAGCGCCAATGCCAGGCCAAGTCCGCCAAGCGTGCAAACGCGGGAATGCTTCATGAGATCACCCTTGATCGAGCCAGAAAAAGCGGCCCAGTCCAGGCCGCTACACGTCGCCCATCTTGCATGACCGTGCATCGGCGCGAATTGCAGTGATGTGCTCAGTTGCCGCATTTTCACCCTTAAGCCTGACTGCGGAATTAACAACGTTTAACTCGCAAGCCAAAGTCCTCGCGGCCAAGAATGAAGCCTTCTGCGCAGACTTGTTTTTCAGACAAGGGAACGTGCTGACCCACCGTGCAGTGCATCCGCGCGCGCCCATCGACACGGACATTGGCCATGGCTCTCATTCAGCAAAACGCGATCAAGGCGTGTGCCATTGAAACGCAAAAAAAAACCACGGGGGGGCTTAGCCCCTGGCGCGAAACTCTGGTCAAGCAACTGATCCTCGACCACCTCGACGACACCCTGGAAGTGACCGAACTGGCACGGGTCTGTGCCCTGTCGCGCAGTCATTTTTCCCGTGCGTTCAAATGCAGCACCGGTGTTTCGCCGCAGGACTGGATCCGACAGCAACGCATTGCCCGAGCCAAACAATTGATCCAGGACACCGACCTGACCCTGACGCAAATCAGCCTGGAATGTGGCTTCTGCGACCAGGCGCATTTCTCCCATATCTTCACCCGCAGCGAAGGCATCACACCGTTTGCCTGGCGCTGCCGTGCCATGCGTACTCTTCCCTCTCACAACAGCAAAAGATCGCAGCCTTCGCCAGCGCCTACAGGTGCTCACATGTCCCTGTAGGCGCCGGCGCCTTTGATTTTGATCAGCCCTTGATGAACGTCAGCAGATCTTCGTTGAGTTGATCCTTGTGGGTATCGGTCAGGCCGTGTGGAGCTCCCGGATAGACTTTCAATGTGGAGCCCTTGACCAGTTTTGCCGAGGCGATGCCCGAGGCTTCAATCGGCACCACCTGATCGTCGTCGCCATGCACCACGAGGGTCGGCACGTCGAACTTCTTCAGGTCTTCGGTGAAGTCGGTTTCAGAGAACGCCTTGATGCAGTCGTACGCATTCTTGTGGCCGGAAGCCATGCCCTGCAGCCAGAACCAGTCGATCATGCCTTGCGAAGGTTTGGCACCCGGCCGGTTGAAACCGAAGAACGGACCGCTGGCCAGATCCTTGTACAACTGCGAACGGTCGACCAAAGACGCCTGACGAATACCGTCGAACACTTCCATCGGCAGGCCGCCCGGGTTGGCCTCGGTCTTGAGCATCTGCGGCGGCACCGATGAAATCAGCCCGGCCTTGGCCACGCGTCCAGTACCGTAGCGACCGATGTAGCGCGCCACTTCGCCACCGCCAGTGGAGAAACCGAACAACACAGCGTTTTGCAGATCCAGATGCTCGATCAACTGCGCCAGGTCATCGGCGTAAGTATCCATTTCGTTGCCGAACCATGGCTGGCTCGAACGACCGTGACCACGGCGGTCATGGGCGATGACCCGGTAGCCTTTGGAGGCCAGGAAGATCATCTGCGACTCCCAACTGTCGGCGTTCAACGGCCAACCGTGGCTGAAGACGATCGGCTGACCGGTGCCCCAGTCCTTGTAGTAAATCTCGGTGCCGTCTCGGGTAGTAAAGGTGCTCATTACGACTCTCCTGATGCATGGGTTTACGACGATTAACAAGAGGTTTGAGCCAGGCGTTCGGCCAGGCGCGCCACCCGCTCGCCCAAATGTGCGGCGGTGCGGCGGTCTTCCAGGGGCGGAGCAAATTCGGGGGATTGCTCGACGTTCGATTGGGCCATCGCCCCCAGCGAACTGCCGAGCCGGTTCAACTGCCCGTCGAACAGGCCGAGGCTGCTGCGCGCCGGCAGCAGGTCGAGGCCGACCCAGATCATCGAGTGCTGGGCGGCGAACACCGCCATCTGCAGCAAGGTATTGAGCTTGTCGCCACACAGGCATCCGGAGTTGGTAAACCCGGCAGCGAGCTTGTCGCGCCAGGGCTGGGCCAGGTAGAACGAGGCGGTGGCCTCCATGAAACCCTTGAAGGCTGCCGAGGCGCTGCCCATGTAGGTSGGGGYGCCGAAGATGATTGCATCGGCACGGTGCAAGCGCTCCCAGTGATCGTCCACTTCCTCCACCGGAATCAGCCGACAGGTGCTGCCCAAGTGTCGTTCCACCCCCAGGCCCACGGCTTCGGCCATGACCCGGGTGTGCCCGTAACCACTGTGATAGACCACCACCACGTTGCTCATTCCGGCTCCTCCAGAAGTGTTCGTCCTTTTTGCGGCACGCTTTTTGTTGCACTTTCTGTTGCAAAAAGGCCGATACCTTCGGCTACTTGAAGAAATGGATTTTTGAGCGTAGACCGGATCGGTACGAGTTAAACGTTGTTAATTTTCTGCCGTACACCCATGGCCACGGCGTGCCGTTCACCAGCGCTGAGTCCAATAAATACGGGGCCGCCGGGCACCGACGGCAAGGCCGCAGCCGTTGCACCTGCTGCCGAGATGTATGACGCCACGTTGCGCTACCGAAAAAACCTTAGGAATATGCCTGGATACCGCGCGATAGACGGACGCAAGCAGGAGTGACCCGTTGACCCTTACCCCCGAACAGGCCATCCATTTCGGCCCCTACCGGATCTACCCTGGCCAACGCCTGGTAATGGAGGCCGACCAGCCCCTGCGCCTGGGCAGGCAAGCCATGGACATTCTGTTGATGTTGCTGGAGCACGCAGGCCAGGTGGTGAGCAAGCAGCAACTGATCGCGCGGGTCTGGCCCAAAAGCGTAGTGGAAGACACCAACCTGCGCGTGCACATGGCGGCACTGCGCAAAGCCCTCGGTGACGGTCAGGCCGGCCAGCGTTACATCGTCACCGTCGCCCAGCGCGGCTACAGTTTTGTCGCGCCGTTTTCCCTGGAGTCCATCGAACAACATCCCCAAAACGACGCCAATGAACCGGGCGGCCATAACCTGCCGGTGCGCCGGACTCGCATGATCGGCCGTCAGGCCCTGGTCGACAGACTGCTGGCGCAACTCTCACAGCAACGTTTCATCACCCTCGTGGGCCCCGGCGGGATCGGCAAGACGACCGTGGCGCTGCGCGTCGCCGAGCAACTGATCGGTCGCTATCGAGACGGCATTCGCCTGGTGGACCTGGCACCGATCAACTGCCCTTTGATGATCGGCGCGCACCTGGCGACAGCGCTGGGCTTGCCGTTGCATGACGCCGACCCCATGAACGGGCTCGCCACATGCTTGCGCGAACGGCAGATGCTGCTGGTCATCGACAACTGCGAACACCTGATCGATGCCATTGCGTTGCTCAGCGAAAGCATCCTGCGCGCGGCGCCCCAAGTGCACATTCTGGCTACCAGTCGCGAAAGCCTGCGGGCCGAAGGCGAATACGTGCAGCGCCTGGAATCACTGGACTGCCCGCCGCCCATCGCCGTGCTCGACCGCGCTCAGGCCCTGACGTTTTCGGCGCTGCAATTGTTTGTCGAGCGGGCGATGGCCAGCCACGACAGCTTCGAACTGAGCGAAGCCGATCTGCCGCTGGCGATTGAAATCTGCCGACGTCTGGACGGCATTCCGTTGGCGATCGAACTGGCAGCGGCGCAGGTCGGCAACCTGGGTTTGAGCGGCTTGCTGTCGCAACTGCAAGACAGCTTTCGCCTGCTCGCCCAAGGCTGCCCGACCACCATGGGCCGCCATCAGACCCTGCGCGCCACGCTGGACTGGAGCTTCGAACTGCTCAATGCCTGCGAGCAGACGTGCCTGCGCCGACTGGGGATATTCCGGGGCGCTTTTACCTTGGAATCGGCGGCTGCCGTGATTGTCGGCCAGTACGTCGAGCCCGATGTGGTGTTTGCCTCGATTACCCAATTGGTGGCCAAGTCATTGCTGAACGTGGAAGTCGGCGATGAAGAAGTGTTCTACCGTCTGCTCGACACCACACGTGGCTACGCACTGGAAAAACTCGACCAGGCCCAAGAGCTGGCGGACACCCGAGAGCGCCACGCCGAATGCTGCCTGGCCTTGATGCAGCAGGCGCAAAGTGAATGGGAACACACCCAGAGCGAGCGCTGGACCGAGCGTTACGCCCGCAGCCTGGACGACATTCGTGCAGTCCTGGATTGGGGCTTGAACGCTCAAGGGCCGCAGGCCTTGGYCATCCGTCTCGCCGCGACCTCGGCACCGCTCTGGCAAGAGCTGTCGCTGCTGAAGGAATACGACGCGTACGTGCGCAAAGCCCTGGCGTTGCTCGAAACGACGCACCAGCCCTGTCCGCGTTTGACCATGAACCTCAAGCTTGCCCTCGGCAGTTCCTGCTACCACACCCAGGGCAATAGCACCGAAGCCGTCGAAGCCTTCGTCAGCGCCAAACACCTGGCCGAACACTGCAACGATATGGCCGGTCAGCTCAAAGCGATTTCCGGGCACCTGGCGGTTGATCTCAGTTGCGGCAACTACCAACTGGCCCTGGAGCAGAGCCGACAATTCGAGCGGTTGAGGCCGCACGACGACGCGATGACGGCCCTCAGCACCCAACGCTTGCGGGTCCTGGCCCTGCATTTTGCCGGGGATCAGGCACTGGCGCGGGAGAATGCCGAACAGGTCATTCAACGTCTGGCCCAGAGCGGCCAGCTCAACCGCTTCACCCATGGCTTTGGCGTGCAATACGACCAGAGCGTGGCGGCCCTGACGATTCTGGCGCGCATTCTCTGGCTGCAAGGGCTCCCGGAAAAAGCCTGGCATACCGCACGACAGGCGCTCGACATCGCGATGCAAATCAATCATGGCACGTCCATCTGCTACACCCTGGCGCTGTCCGGTTGCCTGATCGCGCACTACAACGGCAACACGCCGGTCGCCCGCGAGCTCCTGGCCTTGCTGCTTGAGCAGGCGAAGAAACACTCGGTGTTGCTGTTCTACACCTGGGCCAAACATTACGCGCAGGTGATCGACGGAACTGATGCGCCCTCATCCCCGCGAACGGACACCGGGTTGGTCAAGGAAATCATGGTCACTCTGGGCAGCCGTTTCATCGATGATGCGTTGCTGGAGCGGGCCGAAAACGGCGCGGCGGGCTGGAGCACGGCAGAAATTCTGCGGGCTCGGGCCGACGCGTTACTGGCGCAGGATTGCCCGAGCAGTGCTGACGCGGCCGAGGCGGTGCTGCTCAAGGCTTTAGCCGTGGCAAAAAACCAGGGAGCGCTGGCCTGGGAACTGCGCAGTGCGACATCGCTGGCCCAGTTGTGGCAGCGTCAGGGCCACTTCCGGCAAGCCCATGAGCTGCTGGCGCCGATTTACCAGCGCTTCACCGAAGGCTTCGCCACACCGGACCTGATCAAAGTCCGGCGGTTACTCGACGAGTTGCAGCACGACCTGCCCGACTGATGTCCCGTGGGCCCGGCTGATGTAGCGCTCATAACGCAGTTCGAAGGCACGCAAGTAACCGCTGTTTTCGAGTTTCTCCAGGGCGTAGGTGCGCGTGGTATTGAGGAAACGGTAGCGCGTCACGCCGCTGCCCTGCTCCACCGACAGTAGCGATTTATTCGCCAGACTCTCCACCACGTTAACCAGGCTTGCGGGCAGCAACATCGCGCCACTGACCACGCCAATCGCTGCGTCCTGGGTGAACGCCATCTTGAACACCGCCAGCCGCTGCAACACGATCTGTTCCAACGGGCTCAGCCGTTCATAGCTCCAGTCCAGTGCGGCTTTGAGATTCTGATGCCGTGGCACGGCGGTGCGTCGACCTTGGCTCAACAGCTGAAAACAGTTACCCAGTTGCGCTTGCAACCCCACCAGCGCCAATGCATCGATCTGCGCCGCCGCCAGCTCAATGGCCAGGGGCAAGCCATCCAGCCGACGACAGATTTCACGCACAGCCTTCAGATCCTGTTGACGCAAGGCAAACCCTTGCTGACGGGCTCGGGCGCGGCTGACCAACAGCTGCACCGCTGAATACCCCATGGCCTCGTCCACGCTATAAATCACCGAGGCTGGCGGCACCGTCAGGGGCGGTAACCGCAGCAGCGTTTCCCCCGCTGCTCGCAGCGGTTCGCGACTGGTGGCGAGGATCGACAGTCGAGGTGCCGAGGCCAACAGATCGTCCACCACTGTCCTGCAACGTTCGAGCAGGTGTTCGCAGTTGTCGAGCACCACCAAGGCATGCCGTTGCGCCAACGCCTTTGCGCCAATGTCCAGTTCCAGCGTGCGCGACAGATGATCGACAAGCTGCGACGGGTCATCGATGGCCGCCAGGTCAACCATCCAGACACCATCCCGATAGTGCTGCAACAGCAACTCGGCCACGCGCAACGCCACGGTGGTCTTGCCGATGCCAGCAGGGCCGATCAGGGTCATGAAGCGTCGAACCGGCAACTGCCGAACCACGCTGCCGACGATCGAGTCGCGACCGGTCACCGGTGTGAGCCGCGCAGGCAAGTTGTGTTGAGGCTTGTGCACGGTTTCGACCAGCACCGGCGTGCCCGCCCGATCGTGCTGCACCGGGGCGATGAAGCTATAACCGCGCTGGGGAATATTAACGATATAAGGCTGCCCGTTCGGCCCATCGCCGAGCGCTCGACGCAGGGCGGCAATGTGGACGCGCAAGTTGATTTCCTCGACCACCGAGGTCGGCCATACGTGGGCAATCAGCGCCTCTTTGCTGACCACCGCACCAGCGTGCTCAACCAGCACCTGCAAAATGTCCAGGGCTCGCCCGCCCATGCGCAGCGGCCGATCACCGTCCAGGATCAACCGCTGATGCAAGTGGAATGCGTAGGGCCCGAACCGCAGCACCGTGTCACTGTTTATCTCTCTGAGGTTGTTCATGCACGTTCATATGCTGAAAACCTGGCTSGGCTCAAGGAACTGCAAGCTCCATCGATCCCGCCCATCCAGGCTCCGCACCTCCCAAAAAAGAGTTCACGGGTATCTTGGCAGGCATGGGTGACGGTACAACGGCCATGGGAGGAGCGTCACGGTCATCGCGGTGCGCACGACGGACAACAGCGCGTTAACTGAACTGCTCGCGGTACTGGGTGGGGGTCAGGCCGAGCTTTTCACTGAAAAGAAATCGCATGTGCCGCACGCTGCCGAAGCCACTTTTATAGGCTACGGTCTTGAGCGGCAGCTCGCTGGTTTCCAACAGATTCCTGGCGTGATCGATGCGCGCGCTTTGTAGAAACTCCATCGGCGTCATATTCACTTCCCGGGTGAAAACCCTGGCGAAGTGCCGCGCACTCATGTTCACCAGACTGGCCATACGCTCGATACCGAACGCTTCGTCGAGGTGTTCGAGCACATGGTTCTGCACCCGGGTGACCGGCGTTTCCTGGGGGCCCACCGCGGCCATCAATGGACTGAACTGCGCCTGCCCGCCCTGGCGTTTCATCACCACCAGCAGCACTTTGGCGACGTCCTGGGCGACTTTCTTGCCGTGGTCCTGGGCAACCACCGCCAGCGCCAGGTCGATACCGGCGGTGACACCGCCGGAAGTGATGAGGTTGCGGTCCTGCACGAAAATCTGATCGGTCTCGACGACAGCCTTGGGGAAGCCTTTGATCAGTCGTTCGGTGTAATGCCAGTGAGTGGTCACGCGAAAGCCGTCCAGCAATCCGGCATGCCCGAGCACGAACGCGCCGGTGCAGATCGACCCGTATCGGTCAGCACGGCTGATGGCTCCCCGAAGCCAGTCGAGCAGCGGCGGATACTTTTCGTTGTAGGCCCCCGGCCCGCCTGGCACCAGCAACAGGTCATAGTGCTCGTTAGCCTGATCGATGTGCAGATCCGCCAGTACGCTCACGCCGTTGGAGGCCCGCAATGCGCCCTGCACGGTGCCGATGGTCAACAGCTCGTATCGGTCCGCCGGTTGCAGATAACGATTGGCGATGGAAAACACTTCCATGGGGCCGGCCATGTCGAGCAGGAGAAAGTCTGGGAACAACACCATTGCCACGGTTTTCATGGGTTCAAGGTCACTAATAGAGAACTGTTCAATACCATTGCGCCGCCCACGGGTCTGGCGCCCGACATTATGGCCACATGTAACAACAAGCATACATGAACCCGTTCACACAACTGTCAACCTGAACGAGACAGTATTTCAATTTTCATCTACTTACTGCACTTTAAGGTAAACATTAACCTTCTCCTCACTCGGACGAATTCACGTCCTGACAGGAGATTTCATCATGCTGACCCTTCGCAAAGCTTCGGATCGCGGTGCGGCCAATCACGGTTGGTTGAAGTCGTTCCATACCTTTTCCTTTGCCAACTACCGCAACCCACGGGAACAGGGCTTTTCCGACCTGTTGGTGATCAACGACGACCGCGTAGCCGCAGGCAAAGGCTTTGGACAGCACCCTCATCGCGACATGGAGATTTTCTCCTACGTGCTCGAAGGCGCGCTGGAACACAAGGACACGCTGGGCACCGGTTCGGTGATCCGCCCTGGCGACGTGCAACTGATGAGTGCCGGCAGTGGCGTGGCGCACAGTGAATACAACCACTCATCGACACGCCCGGTGCACTTCCTGCAAATCTGGATCGTGCCTGACGTCAGCGGCGCCAAACCGCGTTATCAGGGCTTGCCCGCGAAGAACGATGACGCGTAATACCTGAAAAACCGCGGCGCATTCTTCGCGGGCAAGCCTCGCTCCTACAGGCCACAGGAATACCTAAATCGCCGCCCGCAATTCCCGTGGCGACAGGCCGTAATGTGAGCGAAAGCGCACGGCAAAACGTGAGGCCGAGGCGTAGCCGCTGGCACCGGCAATTTCACCGATGGGCCGAGACGTGGTTTGCAACCATTGCAACGCGGTCGCCAGTCGAACGCTTTCCAGAATATTCCTGAAGCTGCTCCCCTCATTGGCCAGTTGGCGACGCAACGTCGATTCACCGAGATTCAGGTGTTGAGCGACGCTCGCAACCGTCCAGTCGCTCTCAGGGCTGCCCATCAGCAACTGCTGCACACGCTCGCACAGTGGATCATTGCGATCCATCAGCAGCGGTCCGGCCTGGCCATTGAGGCCCAGGCTGAGCAGAACCGCTTCCCCATAGTGGGTGCGCAATGCATCCGGCGCGTTCGCATTGATGGCGGCCAATAACTGATCCCATGCCTGCGTCGTGTGCCTGTCCAGGGGAACACACAGATCTGTCTTCGGGGCACGGTGACCATTCATGATCTGCCGGCCATATCGGCTGCTGAAGTTGCGCAGTGTCGAACCGGGAAAGGTCACGACATCAGCGATGTAGTGACCGTGAAGACCGGGGAAGTTCGAGATACCAAGCTCACGCCCGGCCGGCAACAGAATCAGATGTTGCGGCCCAGCGCGCATCTCCCGGTCATCCCATTGCAACAGTTTTTCCCCCTGTCGCACTCGACACAAGGTGGTCGCGAAGATCGGCACCCGTTGCAAGGTATGAGGCTGCCGCGCCCGGATGACACACGCATCGATAATGTTTTCCCGGTGCTGGATGCCGTCACAAGGGCGCATCGTTCTTAACGTCCGTAAGTTGAAGTGATGGTCGCTTTGGCCAAGGCGTTGGCATTGAGCATATAGCCCACCAAGGCTCCGCTGGCTTGGTTGTCGAGTGGCAACTTGTCGACTTTCAACGCCCATACGGTGAATTGATAGCGATGGGGCTTATCCCCCACAGGAGGGCACGCTCCGCCAAATCCCGGTTGGCCATAATCGGTTCGTCCTTGTACGGCTCCGGCAGGCAGGTTCGAACCGACCCCTCTTGGCAGACTTTTGGTTGAAGCCGGTAAGTTGACCACCGTCCAATGCCACCAGCCGCTGCCGGTCGGCGCATCAGGGTCATAGACCGTGATTGCGTAACTTTTAGTCTCCGCCGGGGCGTTGGACCAGGACAGTTGCGGAGACGTATTTCCCCCTTCACAACCGAAACCCTGGAATACCTCGCGACTGGTCAGCGGGCGATTTTCAGCAATATCCTGGCTCGTCAGCGAGAAGTCGGCTGCGTGCCCAGTGAGGACGACCCCCATGGACAATGCGGATAGGATAATTCGGATGTTCATCGTGACCTCATCGGTGTCTTGGCGTGAAGCACGAGTCTAGAGAGAGCAAAGGCTGATTACTGTGCCGAAACGCTCGACCATTGTGCCTGAACRCTCTCTCGATCCAGGCACACCCCGCCGACTCAGACCGGTCCGAAAATGTCCTTCATCGCCGCATACTGCAGCAGCATGATGGTCTTGGCATCGCAGATCTCCCCGCGATAAAACGCCTCAAGGGCGTCGTCGAATTTCCACTCCAGCACTTCCAGTTCTTCGGTTTCGTCTTCCAGCCCACCGCCCTCGCTGACTTTCGAAGAGGCGTCGTACTCGGCAATAAAGAAATGCAGTTTCTCCGTGACCGAACCGGGGCTCATGTAGGACTCGAACACCTTCTGCACATGGTGGACGCGATAGCCGGTTTCTTCCTCAGCTTCAGCGCGAATGCGCTCTTCAGGCGCAGCGCCTTCCAGCAGCCCCGCCGCCACTTCAATCAACAAACCATCATGGCCGTTGACGAACACCGGCAACCGGAACTGGCGAGTCAGCACGACGGTTTTCTTCTCGCGGTTGAACAGCAGAATCGCCGCGCCGTTGCCACGGTCGTAGACCTCGCGGCTCTGGCGCTGCCAGTCGCCGTTGTTGCGCAGGTAATCGAACGTGATTTTCTTCAGCAGATACCAGTTGTGGGACAACACCTGAGACTCGATGATGTTGACCCGCTCGGCTGTGTTCGACATGACAATCCATCCCTATTTTCGTCAGAAGACGTCCATGTTAGGCGAAAACAGAAAAGCCCGGCATGGTTGCCGGGCTTCTTTTTTTCTAACGCTCTGTCCAATCCTTCAGAACGGATTCAGAGGGTCGGTGTTACTTGAAATCCAATTGGCCTACACGCCAAAGCAACAAATGATTGTGTGCTTCAGGTCAGGGCAACTGCGCTTTATATTCTTTCTGGTATTGCCCGGCGAGTGATTCCTTTTGCTTGTTGTCGAGCAGTTTTCCGGCCATTTGAAAGAACTTCTGCTCTTCCTCTTTCAGGTGGTGATGGACCTTTTCCGAGAGCTTTTTGGCAGTGATCAGCCAAGCGGCGCTGGACATCTCAGTCTCGTCCAGTTCCTCCATCATTTCGTCCATTTCATGGTGTTCGGAAATGGCGTGGCGACTCAGGTCCATGCCATTGTCGAATGCCATCAACGGGATGTAGAAATGGCGTTCTTCGGCCGTTGCGTGGGCGTGCAGTTCGGCTTTGAGCTGTTTGTAAGCCTCTAGCCGTTCCGGGGTGTCGCCGTGGGTCTTGATCAGGGCGACGGCATAGCTACGCTGGCGATCATGGCTTTCGCGCAAGGCTTCAAAGATATCCACGGGCGGTCCTCATGGGTGCATTGCGAATGACATTATTGAGGCTAGACCTCCCGGCGCGCCCGGGAGTTCCAAACAAACTGCGATCGCGATAGGCTCCCTCTTTGCCATATGGATGTAGCCCATGACCCTGCGAATTGAACTGTCGACAAACGCCACTCAGGAAGAGCGCGAAGCAATCCTCACACCGCTGCGCGCCTACAACGCCTCAAAGGCCGGGCCCACGGTGTCAGAGCAGATTGCCTTGCTGGTGCGCGATGACAACGACGAGATTCTCGGCGGGCTTTATGGCCGGGTGTTTTACCAATGGTTTTTCATTGAGTTGTTGTCGGTGCCGGCCCAGGCACGGGGCCAAGGGCTGGGCTCGAAGCTGATGCAGATGGCCGAAGACCTGGCGCGGGAGAAAGAGTGCATCGGGATCTGGCTGGACACCTTCGACTTCCAGGCGCCGGAGTTCTACAAAAAACACGGCTTCAGCGAACTGGGGCAGATTGCCGATTATCCGCCAGGCCATAAGCGTTTCTTTTTCCAGAAGCGTTTGATTGATTAAAACGCAAACGTTGTGGGAGCGAGCCTGCTCGCTCCCACAGGGGGACTGCCTCATAAACCTCTTACAGGCAGGTCGCCAACGCCGCCAAACGACGCTTGGCAATAAAATCATCATGCTGGGCGTAGTAGCTCAAGGCCGTGCCTGAAGCATCGCTGGTCACGTCCACGAAAGATTCGGCCGAACGGGTGTAGACCGTCGAGCCGCCCTTCTTGCCCGGCTGCAAATACGCACCGGCATCGACGCCGAACACCGCCTCGTCCTGCCAGGCAAACTGCACGCACTGGGCGACGACTTTTTCCGGTTTGTCCGAGGTCAGGGTTTTGTACGGGGTTTTGGTGCGGGCGTCGTTCATCGCCGATCCGGCGCAGYCCGCCAGCAAGGTTGCGGCCAGCGCCACCATCAGAATTCGCATTGCGTTCGCTCATCAGGAAAAAGCGGACTGTACCACCGCGGCGCGGCGTATCGTTCTGCTTTACTTCATTTATACCGCGACACCGCGCAACGATTCGCGCACCCTGTCGCGCCGATAGCCTCGCATCGCCCATTTTTCAGGAAAGCCATGACACCCAATGCCGAGTTCTACAAACCCTCC
>NZ_JBFTMK010000055.1:0-13787 GCF_056396965.1 Pseudomonas sp. 05N434 | reverse complement strand
GCCACCAACGGTCCGACACTCGCGCCGACACCGTAAGTCACCAGCAGCATCGCCGTCAGCGACACCCGGCGATCACCCTCGACGTGGTCGTTGGAGAACGCCACCGCCAGCGGGTACAGACAGAATTGCACCAACGAACAGAGGAACCCGGCGATGAACAGCACCTCCAGTTGCACCTGCGGCATGATCGCCAGCGGCAACGCGGCCAGTGCCAGGCTAAACGCAAAACTTCGGATCAATACCGCCCGGTCATAACGATCCGATAGCCATCCCAACGGCCACTGCACCACCAGGCCTGCAAAAATGCAGCTGCCCATGAACAGACCGACCTGCTCGGTGGACAATCCTTGCTGGGAGGCATACAGCGGCGCCAGGCCGTAGAACGAACCGACGATCAATCCCGCCCCCAACACCGTGCTCAGTGACTGCGGCACGCGTTTGATGAAGAAGCGCGGTTCCATCGGCGCCGGGTGCAATGGCGCCGGGTGAATCCGCCGGGTCAGGGCCACCGGCACCAGACACAGGGCGAAACACAGAGCGACCAGCATCAGCAGTTCCAGGYCCAGGCCCGGGTGCATGACCAGAATCAGCTGGCCCAACACCAGCCCCAGGTACGAAGCGATCATGTAGCCGCTGAACACCACGCCACGCTGCTTGGCTTCTGCCTGCTCATTGAGCCAGCTTTCGATCACCATGTACTGGCACATCATGCCCAGGCCAACGATCACCCGCAGGAACAGCCACGCGGGCAGCCAGTCCACCAGGCCATGGCCCAGCACCGCCGCACCGACGATCCCGGCGCAGGCTGAATAAGCTCGAATATGCCCGACCCGGGCAATCAGCCGATGGCCGATCTTGCCGCCCAGCACCAGGCCGAAATAGTTGGCCGCCATCAACGCGCCGACCCACAGGCTGTCGACCTTATCGGCCGCCAGGCGCAGGGCAAGGTAAGTACTCAACAGGCCCGAGCCGATCAACATCATCAGCGAGGCGAAATAAAGYSCTCGAAAGGATTTCAGGATTTGGCGCATYGGCGTTCCGAGCGGCTCCTTGCAGTGAGTATCGGGCTATCGACAACGATAGCCCGATGGCGACAGGTCGTCAGGCCTGGGCTGCTAGAACACGCCGTTCCCAGGGAGTAATTTCATCGAGGAAGCTGGTCAACTCCAGGGTCTTCGAAGCGATGTAGCCTTCGATGAACTCCTTGCCGAACAGTTCCTTCGCCAATTGGCTACGTTTCAGACGTTCAAGAGCGGCATGCAAGGTACACGGCAACGCAAGATTATCCGGCACTACGAATTCGCCCCGTGCCGCTTCGCTCGGTTCCAGTTTGTTTTCGATGCCATACAGCCCCGACGCCAGGCTCGCGGCGATCGCCAGATACGGGTTGGCGTCAGCCCCCGGCAGGCGGTTTTCGACCCGACGAGCGACCGGTGAACTGGCCGGAATGCGCAGGCCGGCCGCGCGGTTATCATGGGACCAGCAGGCATTATTGGGCGATGCAAAAGGATGACACAGGCGCTGATAAGAGTTCACGTTCGGCGCAAACAGCGCAGTGAAATCCGCCAGGCCGGCCTGTTGACCACCGATGAAATGACGGAAGGTCGCGGTCGGCTCGCCGGCCTTGTCGCTGAACACGTTACGCCCGCTGTCGATCTCGACGACGCTCTGGTGAATATGCATCGAACTGCCCGGCGTGTGAGCCAACGGCTTGGCCATGCAGACCACGGTCAGGCCATGCTTGAGCGCCACTTCCTTGAGCAGATGCTTGAACAGCAAGGTCTGGTCGGCCAACAGCAGCGGATCGCCATGCAGCAGGTTGATCTCGAACTGGCTGACGCCCATCTCGTGCATGAAGGTATCGCGCGGCAAGCCCAGCGCCGCCATGCCTGCGTAGACTTCAGTGAAGAACGGCCGCAAGCCGTTATTGGAGCTGATGCTGAATGCCGAATGACCGTCCTCGCGACGACCGTCCAGGCCCACTGGAGGCTGGAAGGGTTGCGTCGGGTCAGGGTTGGGCGCGAACACAAAGAATTCCAGCTCGGTCGCCACGACCGGCGCCAGACCGAGGGCGGCGTAGCGAGCGATCACCGCCTTGAGTTGGCCGCGAGTCGACAGGTGCGAGCTCTCGCCCGTCAGTTCCTGTGCATCGCATATGGCCAGTGCCCGAGGGTGCGAACTCCAGGGCAAGCGGTGGATCTGCCCCGGATCAGGCACCAGCGCCAGATCGCCATCATCGCTGCCGTAAAAGTGCGCGGGCGGATAGCCGCCCATGATGCATTGCAGCAGCACTCCCCGCGCCATCTGCAAACGCCGCCCCTCAAGAAATCCTTCAGCGGTCATTACTTTGCCGCGTGGCACGCCGTTCAGGTCCGGCGTGACACATTCAATCTCATCAATGCCCGTCAATCGCTGCGCGAGTGAGCGATGGCCATCGGTTGTCATGACGCAATCCTTGTTGTTGTACGAGCCGCGAACGGCGACCCGTACAAAATAGGCTCCGGCTGTTCGGAATATCAAGCAGCGTCAAACAAAAAGGCGCAATCCTGTGAGGAACGTGTCGTTCAGGGGAGATAGAGGCTGAACACGCCGCCGCCCAATGGCCCGCCATTACTGATTTCGGTACGTCCGCCCACACCATCACGCTGATGCAAGGCGGCAATCCGCCCGGCAAAGTACAAGCCCAGGCCGGTACTGCCGCTGCTGTGGTTGATGCCCTGCACATAGTCGGCCTGACGCTCGATCATCTCGGGTGGATAACCCTCACCATCGTCGTTGATGGTCAGCACCAATTGCCCGGCCTCATCGCTGACACTGATCAACAAGGCATGCCGGGCATAACGAATGGCGTTGTTGATGCAATTGGCGAGCACCGAGGCAATCAGCTCCCGATCGAAGAAACCCAGCGGGCTCAACGGGTCCACTTCATAGGTCGCGATAATGCCGCGGCTGGCGAACACTTCTTGATGAGCCGCCAGTTGCGCCTCGATGAAGTCATCGAGCTCATGGTAGGCCGGCTGCAATGGCATCTGGTTGACGCCCAGCTTGTACAGCCCCAGCAACTGCACCAGCATGCCATTGAGGTGGGCGAACTCGAAGTCGATGACGCCCTGCTCCGGGGTGTGCCGCTCAGGGTCGGGCAAACGCGCCAGCCATTGGCTGTGCGCCTGCATCAGCATGGCCAGAGAGTTCTTCATGTCGTGCACGGTGGAGGCAATCACCGTAGAGAAGTCGAGTGACGGTTCGCTGTCGATCATTCGCCGAACGCCTTGATTTTCAGTTTCTGGTAGCGCGGATAACGCGCATCGGTATCGGGCATCAGGCCGACCGTTTTCAGGCAGGCCCGGCACTCTTCCAGCTCGGCCGACGGGACGCTGGTGTCGGTGCCATGCAGCAGCGACTGCGCCATGTTCAGGGCAATACTGATGTTCTTCGGTTGCAGCGCCAGGGCTTTGCGGAACACTTCCCGGGCTTCCACCAGGTTGCCGGTCTTGTACACCCGCACGCCCTGACGGTTGAGGTCGGCGGCGGCGTTGCCCGAGTTGAGGATGGTCGGGTCGTCGGTCAGCTTGGCGATGCCCTTCATTACGGTCGGATCGTCGCCGTAGATTTCCGCACAGTTTTTCAACATCGAAGCACCGGCACTCGCCTGCCCCAGCATTTGCAGCTGCTTGGCCACCAGCAGCGCCGCTTCGGCGCTCATGAACTGTTCCATGCCATCGAGGCGCATCATCGCTTGCTCSGTSAGCTTCTCRGCGGTYTCGGCATCGTTGAGCAGCAGGCTGGTGGCYTTCATCAGACGCGCACGAATCTGCAGGCCTGGGTCGGAAGGGTTCTCCTTCGCCACTGCACTCAGCGTCGTGTTGATTTCCAGGCGGGTCCGCGTGTCCAGGCCCTTTTCCGAGCCTTTGCTGATCAAGGCATGGGCCAGGCCGAGGTTGCTTTCCGCATCCTTGAACCGTGACTGCGCCCCTTGGTTCACGGCCTGGCGATAGGCTTTGGAGGCAGTGTCGAAATCTTCGTTGGCCATTGCCAACTTGCCCAGCAACGCTTGCCGGCGCACCGCCAGCGGCGACAGGCGAATTGCTTCTTCCAACACTTTCTGCGCCGCTTTGGTGTCACCTTCGGCGACCAGCACATCGGCCATGCCATCGTAGAGGGCCGGCATCATCGGGAAGACTTTCAAGGCTTTTTCGTAAATGCCCTTGGCCTGGCTGACCTGCCCGCGCTTGAACAGCAATTGGCCCAATCCGGCAAACGCCCAGGGCAAAGGCCGATCTGCAATGATGCTGTCGTAAAGACGCTCCAGCGCTTCGTTCTGGTTCAAGTCGCGCAATGCATCGGCGCGGTAGCGCAGGCACAGCGGCGAATAACGAATGTCCTGTTTGCACAAGGCGATGCAGGCGTTGAGCACTTCAACCGGTTTGCCCCGGTCAAGCGCTTGCAGGATCGGCTTGAGCAAGGTCTTGCGCTGTTCCAGTCGCTCCAGGCGCTGGGCCAGGCCGGAGCGGTTGAACGGTTTGGTCAGGTAAGCGTCGGGCTCATGCTCCAGTGCGCTGAGCACCATGGCCTGGCTGGTTTCGGCGGTGACCATGACAAACACACTTTCGTGGCTGATCAGCTTCTCGATCATCAGGTCTTCGAGCACCTGCTGACCGTTTTTCTTGCCATCGCCCAGGTGGAAATCCTGCAGGATGARGTCGTAGGACTTCTGCGAGCACATGCGCAGCGCCTGCTCACCGGTATCAGYGGTGTCGACGTCCTTGACGCCCAGCTCCCGCAGCATGGACCTGACGGAACTGCGGAAATCCGAGAAATCATCGACGATCAAAAAGCTTTTTTGGTGATACGACAGCATCGAAGATTTCCAGGCAATTTAAGGAAGAACAACCTAAAGGCAATGGCTGCGAGTTCAGCTTCGCGGCCTTTCAGGCGCGCAGATGATAGCGAGAGGCCATTGGCTATCAAGCAATTTCGCACAATCGCGTGATGAGCTTTACCGGCCGCCAGCGATGAAATCACAACGGCTTGTCGCGTTATCGGCCAGTAGTCGCGTTCCCTTGAAGCAGCGGGAGTGCAATCGTTCCTTTTACTGCCAAAAGATCATACGGCTGCGCTAAATATTTGAAGGCGTTATTGAAAAACGGGATTATCCTGATTTATTGAAGCACGCTAATTATTATCCGCTTGAACCCAATACGCTCTAAATCGCCGGCAAAGGCCAGGAAATGACCACCACCCCCAAGCACTCGGCCACGGCTCCCGAGCGAAAGGCCCTGACCCTCAGTACCCTGGATTTTCCAGTGGTGGGCATCGGTGCGTCGGCTGGCGGGCTGCAAGCCATCAAATTGTTTTTCGAGAACATGCCTAACGACAACGGCATGGCGTTTGTGATCATTCTTCACCTGTCGCCCGACCACCAAAGCGTCGCAGACAAGATCATCCAGGAATCGACCCGGATGCCGGTTCTGCAGGTCACCGAAACCGTACCGATCGAGAAAAACCGGGTCTATGTCATCCCGCCGGCGCGGCGACTGGTGATGAATGGCAATAACCTTGAGGTAATTGAAAACGACCCACAACTGGGACGCCATGCCTCGATCGATCTGTTCTTCCGCGACCTGGCGCAAGTACACCGCGAGCGCGCCTTCTGCCTGGTGCTCTCGGGCAGCGGTTCCGACGGCGCAGTCGGCCTGTCGCGTATCAAGGAACAGGGCGGCATTACCCTGGCCCAGGTACCGGAAGACGCCGAGTTCGACGGTATGCCTCGGGCGGCCATCGAAACCGGCATGGTCGATCTGGTATTGCCCGTAGCAGACATGCCGCAAAAGCTGCTGGACCTGTGGCACAACTCCCGGGAAATCAGCTTGCCCGCCGCCAATGATCCGGAACTGCAATCCTTCGCCTCTGTAGCCGAACGTGATGCCGTGCTCGCCGAACAAATGCTGCACGACATCCTGATCCAGTTGCGTACCGGCACCGGTCATGACTTCAAGCACTATAAACGCGCAACGGTATTGCGGCGGATCGAACGCCGGATGCAGGTCACGGCCCAGCCCGACTTGGGAGCTTATTACCGCTACCTGCTAAGCAATCCCGAAGAAACCAAGGCGCTGCTGGGGGACATGCTGATCGGCGTGACCAACTTTTTCCGTGATCGCGAAGCCTTCGAAGCGCTGGAGCGGGATGTCATTCCGCAACTGGTCAGCGCCGCGGTTTCGGCGCAGCCTGAAAAGGAAGAAATCCGGGTCTGGTCGGCTGGCTGTTCCACCGGCGAAGAAGCCTATAGCCTGGCGATGCTGGTCAATGATCAGCTGCAACAGGAAGCCAGCAAGGCCTCACTGCAAGTTTTCGCCACCGACATCGACGAGCGCGCCATCAGCTTCGGCCGGGCCGGCCTGTACCCGCAAGCCATCGTGACGGATGTGCCGCCGACGCGGCTGCGGCATTACTTCATCAAGGAAGATGAGCACTATCGGATTCGCAAGGAAATCCGCGAGAAGGTGCTGTTCGCCAAACACAGCCTGCTGTCCGATCCACCCTTCTCGCAAATCGACCTGATCGTGTGCCGGAACCTGTTGATCTATCTGGATCGCGAAGTACAGCGCGAAATCCTGCAGATGTTCCACTTCGCCTTGCGCCCCGGCGGTTTTCTGTTCCTCGGTTCCTCCGAAAGTGCAGACGCTTGCCATGAGCTGTTCACGCCGGTGGACAAACGCAACCGGATCTTCCGCGCCAAGACCGGCACCGCCAACAGCCGACGCACGCCGACCGTGCCGCGCGGTGGTTATGTGCGCTCCAATATTTCCCATCAGGCACCGCAACACGCCGTGCAGCGCAAACTGTCGTTTGCCGACATCCACCAGCGCGCCCTCGAACGCGCGGCCCCGCCGAGCATGATCGTCGATGCCAACGCCGACATCCTGCACATGAGCGAAACTGCCGGGCGTTTCCTTCGGCATGTGGGCGGTGAGCTGTCACGCAACCTGCTGACTCTGATCCTGTCAGAGCTGCGCCTGGAAATCCGCACCACGCTGTTCCAGGTCCAGCAGAGCGGCCTGGCCGTGAAATCCCGCGAGGTGCCGGTCAAGCGCGAAGAGCGGCATTACAAGGTCAGCCTCGAGGCGCAGCCTTACAAGGATGAAGAGGCGGACGGCGAGTTCATTCTGGTGATTTTCGAGGAAGTCGAAGTCGATCCTTCGCAAGCGACGGCCAAGACCCTGCTTCAAACCGAAAGCCAGGTGCTGTCCAATCTTGAGCGTGAACTGCAACGCACCAAACTGCACTTGCAGGACACCATTGAACAATCGGAAATTTCCAGTGAAGAACTGAAAGCTTCCAACGAAGAAATGCAGGCGATCAACGAAGAACTGCGCTCGGCCACCGAAGAGCTGGAAACCAGCAAGGAAGAGCTGCAATCGATCAATGAAGAGCTGCTGACGGTCAACTACGAGCTGAAAACCAAAGTCGAAGAAACTGACAAGATCAACGACTACCTGACCAACCTGATCGCCTCCACCGACATTGCCACGGTGTTTGTCGACCGCAGTATGCGGATCAAGTGGTTCACCCCACGCGCCACCGATATTTTCAGCATGTTGCCGATGGACACCGGTCGCTCCCTGCTCGACATCACCCATCGCCTGCACTACGACGACCTGGCGAGTGACGCGGCATCGGTGTTCGAATCATTGAACATGATCGAACGTGAAGTCAGCAGCACCGACAAGCACTGGTACATCGCCCGCCTGCTGCCCTATCGCTCCAGCGAAGACCGTATCGACGGCACCGTGCTGACGTTCATTGACATCACCAAACGCCGCGAGGCCGAAGAAGAGCTGCGCCTGGGCGAAGAACGCATGCGCCTGGTGGCCGAAAGCACCCGCGACTACGCGATCATCACCCTTGATGAACAAGGCGTGATCACCACCTGGAACAAAGGCGCCGAACTGATCTTCGGCTACAGCAAGGCTGAGGCCGAAGGCGCTTACTACGACTTCATTTTTTCCGCCGAAGACCGCGCCTCCGGCGTGCCTGAATCCGRACTGCTGGGGGCTCGCACCCATGGCCGTTCCGAAGATGAACGCTGGCACCTGCGCAAGGACGGCAGCCGCTTCTATTGCAGCGGCGAAGTGACCTTGCTCAGCGGTGACAACCTTCGCGGCTACGTGAAAATCGCCCGGGACCTGACCGGTCACAAACGCCAGCATGAGGAACAAAGCCAACAACTGGCCGAGACGCTGAACACCAATTACCTCAAGGATGAGTTCTTCGCGGTCATGTCCCACGAACTCAAGCATCCTCTGAACCTGATCCAGCTCAACGCCGAACTGTTACGGCGCTTGCCGGTGACCAAGTCGGTGGCGCCGGCCGCCAAAGCCGTCAACACCATTTGCGATGCCGTCAGCAGCCAGGCGCGGATCATCGACGACCTGCTGGATGTCGCCCGCGTGCGCACCGGCAAGCTCAAGCTCAAACCGATCGCCGTGGATCTGGCCAGTGTGCTGCGCGATATTTACACCGTCGTCCYCAACGACCAGCACAGCACCACCGTCGAGCTGCATGTGCCTTCGGAGCCGTTGATGGTGCGCGCCGATCCGACGCGCCTGGAGCAGATCATCTGGAACCTGGTGAATAACGCACTGAAATTCACCCCGCCCGACGGCCGCGTACAATTGATCGCCAGCCTGGCCGAGAACATGGCGCAGCTGGACGTCAAGGACAATGGCACCGGCATCGCGGCCGAGAACCTCGAACACGTATTCGACCTGTTTGGCCAGGCTGAAACACAGCACGCCAACCACCAGCGCGAAGGGCTGGGCATCGGTTTGTCACTGGTGCGCCAATTGACCGAGGCGCAACATGGCACGGTTGAAGTGAGTTCGCCGGGCGTTGGGGAAGGCTGTACCTTCACTGTCTATTTGCCCCTGGCCAGTAGTGAAGGCAAAACCCAAACCACAACGCCAACCGATGAGGTATCAGGAAAACTGAGCGGCCTGACGATTCTGCTGGTCGACGACTCCGCCGAGGTACTGGAAACCCTGAAGATGCTGCTGGAAATGGAGGACGCCGAAGTCGTTGCCTTCGATCATCCGAAGGACGCTCTGGACGCGGCTGCAAACAGCCACTTCGACCTGATCATTTCGGACTTGGGCATGCCGGTCATGAACGGCCATGAACTGATGCAAGCATTACGTCAGTTGCCGCATGTCAAGGATGTGCCGGCCATTGCCCTGACTGGCTATGGCGCTATCAGCGATATTAAAAAGGCTCGTCAATCGGGCTTTGACCAGTACATTGGAAAACCGGTGTCCTACGATGACCTGATCGCGACCATCGAGACCCTGCGACAGCCCCGGGCATCAGGTTCTGAATAGCTCAGCGTAAATAGGCGCGTTGTACACAGACGCGCCGGTCAATCGCCTGCTTCAGTCGCTCCTTGTGGTCCGCCCAGACCCTGGGATCGACTTTGGGCGCGCGCATGAGGTCAAGCATGGCCGCTTTGGCGGTCAGGTATTCCGACCACGCATCTTCACAGCTGAGCTTGAAACGCTCACGTTCGTTCATTTCCATCCGCCGCAGCGCCAGTACCGACTCATCGGTGATGACCGTGCCGAGCGTCAGTTGCACCCGATGAGGTGCAACGAAGGCCTGCGTGCCCGCGACGATCTCGCCCGCTCGTAGAGCGCCCCACTTCAACGCCGCACAGTAAGTCTCATCACGGCCCCTGTCGTGAAACTCCTCACACAGCATGATCCCACGGGCATCGTAAACACCGATGAACACCTGGGTGATTCCCTCATGACCCACGCGCGCCCGCACTTCCACTTGTACCCCGTCACCGAGCACTTCTTCATGGGTGCGGTGAGGCAAACGGGTGTCGGTCCATAACCAGAACTGTGCACCTCTGTGTCGCATTGCTGGCTCCTTGAGTGGAGTCAGAAGTAAGGCACAGCAATAACGGACTTTCCACGTAAGTCGTCAGGTGGTTCGAGCAAGAAAAAAACTGCCAGAGGAATGCTCTGACGGGCTTTTCTAACCGCTGACGCTGCAATTTTAGAGTTTCCTTGTACTGGAATTATGCAGCCAGCCCTTGCCGCATAAGGGTTTCAGATCATTTGAGATGCACCACTATTGAGTGCCTGCGGTCACTTCGCCAAAAACAAATCGACATAATATTGACACCAAAACACCCACTTGTCGGAATATTGGCACATCGTACTGTTACCTGCGCTTAACACCTTTACAAAGCCTGACCCCACAACTAAACACCTATCAAACTGATATCAGGAAAGGCCGTATCCCTGAGTCAGTGCTGTACCAAAATACGGCCTTATCCAGCCATTACTTCAGGAGTCCCTTCCCTATGGGCGCTCTCAGGATACTGCGCGCCACGCGCAGCGCAGCCTCAGGCTTGGGCCCACGTTCGCCCGACCGCTTCTGCGATTCGCTCCTCAAGTACGGCGAGTTTCTTCACCCCCGCGAGACCAGCGCCCCTCTGCCGGCACCACCTGTCCCGTCAAGCCCAGACGGTCGACGATGTCCGGTAGCCGCCCCGTACCGCTCCTGAACACTCTGAGCGGCGCAAGCACGGGACTTCGTCCTGTTAGCAGTCCCTGGCAATTCCAATAAAAAAAGCATTCTCGGGAGAAAGACATGGCTACCACCACCACGACCAGCGGCGGCACCGTTACTTCGTTTTCCAATACGCCGCAGGCGCAGGACGACATTTTCACTACGGGTGTCATTGGCACGAGCAACGTGACCATCACTGAAGACCTGCAGGGTGTCGTGTACCTGGATGTCATGTCCAATGACCTGGGCGGTAACGCAAAGACGCTCTGGTCAGTTGATAACGCGACCAGCCTTTCTACTGCCACCAAGGTTTATGCCCCGGCCGATCTGCTGGTCCAGGACACGAGCAGAATTGAGGCGACGAGCACCGACACCAGCCTCAACGGGGCAAAAATCTGGATTACATCGGATGGCAAAGTCGGCTACGACGCCGCTACCTTATCGACTGCTTTCAAGACGCAACTTCAGGAGCTTGCTGCCGGAGCGTCCCTGGCAGACAGCTTTACGTATGCGATTCGTCTCGGCAATGGCACCCTCAGCTGGGCCACTGCGCAAGTGCAATTTGCCGGTATGAATGACAGTGTGACGATGAACGTCAGCGTGCAGGCTGGCACGGTGACCGAAGATGCGCCCACAACGCCGAGCACTACCGATTCGCTGAGTACGACAGGCACGATTGCATTTAGCGATGTCGATCTGAGCGACACGCATACCGCTTCATTCGTGGCGGCGGGAGGCAATACCACAGCGCTGGGCAACTTCAGCCTTGCCTCTGTCATTGAAGCGGCCAATGCGGCCAACGGCACCGTTAACTGGACTTACACCGTGAACAATGCGGCAGCCCAGTACCTGGCCCAGGGTCAGACAGCTACCGAAACCTATGTGGTCACCGTCAGTGATGGGCATGGTTCGTCGACAACGCAAAATGTGATCATCACCATCACCGGCACCAACGACCAGGTGCACATCACCAGCGGCGTGCAGACCGGCGATGCCAAGGAAGACAGTGGCGACTACGCCGCCAACGGCAGCATCACCTTCACCGACGCCGACCTGATCGACACCCACAGCGTCACCGTCACACCGGGCGCTTCCGGCTACCTGGGCAGCTTCACCACAGATCCACTGCACGACAGCACCGGCACCGGTAGCGGTTCGCTGGGCTGGCACTTCGCGGTAGACAACGCCGCCGTGCAGTTCCTGGGCGAAGGCCAGATCCTCACCCAGACTTATAACGTGGCGATCGGCGACGGCACGGTACAGACCGTGACCATTACCATCACTGGCACCAACGACCGGCCGACGCTGACGATTGCCGACACCACCGGCGCCATGAGCGAAGGCAACGGTACGGCCACACTGAGCGACAGCGGCGCACTGAGCTTTGCCGATGTGGACAACATCGACGTGGTGACTGTGTCGCACGCCTCCAACGGCAACATCGCCTGGAGCGGCGGCACGCTCGATGCGGGTGTGGCCTCAGCACTGGTCGCCGGGTTCTCGGTTGATCACAACAGCTGGGACTACAGCACCAGCCAGAACCTCGATTTCCTCGGCGCGGGTGAAACCGTCACCTTCTCGTACACCGTGGTCGCCACCGACAACAGCGGCGCGGCTAACGCTGCTTCGGCGACGCAGACTGTGACCATCACCATTACTGGCAGCAATGACGCACCGGTGCTCAGCTTCGCGAGCGGCAACGATGCCGGCGCCGTGAAGGAAGACACCACCCTCAGTGTCAGTGGCCAGTTCAGCTCGAGCGACATCGATCACGCGGCCACCGCCACCTGGAGCATTGCCGGGTCCAATACTGGCACCTACGGCTCGATCGCGGTGGACAGCAGCGGTAAGTGGACCTACACCCTGGCCAACGGCACCGATGGTGTTGCCAGTGCGGTGCAATCACTGAAGGTTGGCGAGAGTCACAACGAAGTGTTCAGYGTGCAGGTCAGYGATGGCCTCGGTGGCGTCGCCACCCAGCAGGTGACTGTCACCGTCACCGGCAGCAACGATGCGCCGGTGCTCAGCTTCGCSAGCGGCAACGATGTCGGCGCSGTGCAGGARGACACCACCCTCAGCGTCAGCGGCCAGTTCAGTTCAAGCGACATCGATCATGCAGCCACCGCGACCTGGAGCATTGCCGGGTCAAACACCGGCAGCTATGGCTCGATCGCGGTGGACAGCAGCGGTAAGTGGACCTACACCCTGGCCAACGGCACCGATGGTGTTGCCAGTGCGGTGCAATCACTGAAGGCTGGCGAGAGTCACAACGAAGTGTTCAGTGTGCAGGTCAGTGATGGCCTCGGTGGCGTCGCCACCCATCTGGTGACTGTCACCGTCACCGGCAGCAACGATGCGCCGGTGCTCAGCTTCGCCAGCGGCAACGATGTCGGCGCCGTGCAGGAAGACACCASCCTCAGCGTCAGCGGCCAGTTCAGCTCGACTGACATCGATCACGCGGCCACCGCCACCTGGAGCATTGCCGGGTCAAATACCGGCACCTATGGTTCGATCGCCGTGGACGGCACCGGTAAGTGGACGTACACCCTGGCCAACGGCACCGATGGCGTTGCCAGTGCCGTGCAATCACTGAAGGTTGGCGAGAGTCATGCTGAGGTGTTCACCATGCAGGTCAGCGATGGCCTCGGTGGCGTCGCCACCCAGCAAGTGACCGTCACCGTCACCGGCAGCAACGATGCGCCCGTACTCAGTTTCGCCAACGGCAACGATGCCGGCGCGGTGCAGGAAGACACCACGCTCAGCGTCAGCGGCCAGTTCAGTTCAAGCGACATCGATCATGCCGCCACCGCGACCTGGAGCATTGCCGGGTCCAATACCGGCAGCTACGGCTCGATCGCCGTCGACAGCAGCGGTCAGTGGACTTACACCCTGGCCAACGGCACCAATGGCGTCGCCAGTGCCGTGCAGTCGTTGCAGGCCGGCGAGAGTCACAACGAAGTGTTCACCATCCAGGTCAGCGACGGCCTCGGTGGCGTCGACACCCAACAGGTGACCGTCACCGTCACCGGCAGCAACGATGCGCCGGTGCTCAGCTTYGCGAGCGGCAACGATGTCGGCGCCGTGCAGGAGGACACCACCCTCAGCGTCAGCGGCCAGTTCAGTTCAAGCGACATCGACCATGCGGCCACTGCCACCTGGTCGATCAATGGCTCGGCAACTGGAACCTACGGCTCGATCGCCGTCGACAGCAG
>NZ_JBFTMK010000054.1:0-27070 GCF_056396965.1 Pseudomonas sp. 05N434 | reverse complement strand
GCTTCAGCTTCGGTCCAGGCGGCGCACAGGAAGTGCTGATCTCCTACATGCAGATCCTGGTGTTCGTGGTGACCCTGGTGGTGATGCTCTGTCTCACCCAGTTCATCTCGCGTTCACGTCTGGGACGCGCCTGTCGGGCCTGTGCCGAAGACATCAAGATGGCCAACCTGCTGGGAATCAACACCAACAACATCATCGCCCTGACCTTCGTCATCGGTGCCGCCCTGGCGGCCGTGGCGGCAGTACTGTTGAGCATGCAGTACGGCGTGATCAACCCTAACGCCGGATTCCTGGTAGGCCTCAAAGCCTTTACCGCGGCGGTGCTGGGTGGCATCGGCAGCATTCCGGGCGCCATGCTCGGTGGTCTGGTGCTGGGGGTAGCCGAAGCATTCGGCGCCGATATATTCGGTGACCAGTACAAGGACGTGGTGGCTTTCGGCCTTCTGGTCCTGGTGCTGTTATTCCGGCCAACCGGCCTGCTGGGTCGTCCGGAGGTTGAGAAAGTATGACTAGGAATCTTAAACAGGCGCTGTTCAGCGCCCTGCTGGTATGGGCCGTGGCCTATCCGGTACTCGGCCTGAAACTGTCCATCGCCGGGATCAACCTCGAAGTGGAAGGCGCCAGCACATCCACGCTGATCATCATCGCCACCTGCTCGGTGCTGATGTTCCTGCGTGTGCTGTTCGACCGCGAATACTCGGCGGCCATGAGCTCCGTGCCCAAGGGCAAACTGATCCCGGCCAGCGCGAGCCACTTCCTGACCCTGCCGACCACCCAGCGCTGGATCATCATGGCGTTGATCGTCGTGGCACTGGTCTGGCCGTTCTTCGGTTCACGCGGTGCGGTGGACATCGCCACGCTGATCCTGATCTACGTGCTGCTCGGCCTGGGCCTGAACATCGTGGTCGGTCTGGCCGGCCTGCTCGACCTCGGTTACGTCGGCTTCTACGCCGTGGGTGCCTACAGCTATGCGCTGCTGTCGCACTACTACGGGCTGAGCTTCTGGATCTGCCTGCCGATCGCCGGCCTGATGGCGGCCACATTCGGCTTCCTGCTCGGTTTCCCGGTGCTGCGCCTGCGCGGTGACTATCTGGCGATCGTGACCCTGGGCTTCGGTGAGATCATCCGTCTGTTCCTGCGTAACCTGACGGGCCTCACCGGCGGACCGAACGGCATCAGCAACATTCCCAAACCGTCGCTGTTCGGCCTGACCTTCGAAAGAACGGCCACCGAAGGCATGCAGACCTTCCACGAGTTCTTCGGCCTGACGTACAACCCGGTCAGCAAGGTGGTTTTCCTCTACCTGGTGGCGCTGTTGCTGGCACTGTTCGCGCTGTTCGTGATCAACCGCCTGCTGCGCATGCCGATCGGCCGTGCCTGGGAAGCCTTGCGCGAAGACGAAATCGCCTGCCGTGCCCTGGGCCTGAACCCGACCGTGATCAAGCTGTCGGCCTTCACCCTGGGTGCCTGCTTCGCTGGTTTCGCCGGTAGCTTCTTCGCCGCGCGCCAAGGGCTGGTCACGCCGGAGTCGTTCACCTTCATCGAGTCGGCCACCATCCTCGCCATCGTGGTGTTGGGCGGCATGGGCTCGCAGTTGGGCGTGGTTCTCGCGGCTGTCGTGATRATCCTGTTGCCCGAACTGATGCGTGACTTCAGCGAATACCGCATGTTGATGTTCGGCGCCTTGATGGTGCTGATGATGATCTGGCGTCCTCAAGGTCTGCTGCCCATGCAACGTCCTCACATGGAGCTGCGTAAATGAGCAGAGAGATCCTGAAAGTAGATGGCCTGAGCATGCGCTTCGGCGGCCTGTTGGCGGTCAACGGCGTAGCCTTGAGCGTCAAAGAGAAACAAGTGGTCTCGATGATCGGTCCCAACGGCGCCGGCAAGACCACTGTATTCAACTGCCTGACCGGGTTCTACAAACCCACCGCCGGCACTATCCAGCTCAACGGTGAAGCGATCGAAGGCCTGCCCGGCCACAAGATCGCCGGCAAAGGCGTGGTGCGGACTTTCCAGAACGTGCGGCTGTTCAAGGACATGACCGCCGTGGAAAACCTGCTGATTGCTCAGCACCGGCACCTGAACACCAACTTCCTGGCAGGCCTGTTCAAGACCCCGGCGTTTCGCCGCAGCGAACGCGAGGCGATGGAATACGCCGAGTTCTGGCTGGAAAAGGTCAACCTCAAGGAGTTCGCCAACCGCCCGGCCGGCACCCTGGCTTATGGTCAGCAGCGCCGCCTGGAAATCGCCCGCTGCATGATGACCCGTCCAAGCATCCTCATGCTCGACGAACCGGCCGCCGGCCTCAACCCGCGGGAAACCGACGACCTCAAGGCGCTGATCGGCACCCTGCGTGAAGAGCATAATGTGACGGTGCTGTTGATCGAACACGACATGAAACTGGTCATGAGCATTTCCGACCATATCTTCGTGATCAACCAGGGCACACCGTTGGCCAACGGCACGCCGGAGCAGATCCGCGACAATCCTGAAGTGATCAAAGCCTACCTGGGGGAAGCGTAAATGCTGCAGTTCGAAAACGTTTCCACCTTCTACGGCAAGATCCAGGCGCTGCACAGCGTCAACGTCGAAGTCCGCCAGGGCGAGATCGTGACCCTGATCGGCGCCAACGGTGCCGGCAAGTCGACCCTGCTGATGACCCTCTGCGGTTCGCCGCAAGCCCACAGCGGCAGCATCCGCTACATGGGCGAAGAGCTCGTCGGCCAGGACTCGTCGCAGATCATGCGTAAAAGCATCGCCGTGGTTCCGGAAGGCCGTCGGGTGTTTGCCCGCCTGACCGTGGAAGAAAACCTCGCCATGGGCGGGTTCTTCACCGACAAGGGCGATTATCAGGAACAGATGGACAAGGTTCTGGGACTTTTCCCACGCCTGAAAGAACGCTTTGCCCAACGCGGCGGCACCATGTCCGGCGGCGAACAGCAAATGCTCGCCATCGGCCGCGCGCTGATGAGCAAGCCCAAGCTGCTGCTGCTTGACGAGCCATCGCTGGGCCTGGCACCGATCATCATCCAGCAGATCTTCGACATCATCGAACAACTGCGTAAGGACGGTGTGACGGTGTTCCTGGTGGAGCAGAACGCCAACCAGGCCCTGAAAATCGCCGACCGTGCCTACGTGCTGGAAAACGGCCGGGTGGTGATGAGCGGGACCGGTGAAGCGCTGTTGACCGACCCGAAAGTACGCGAAGCGTACCTCGGCGGTTAAGCCTTTGCGGTAAACAAAAAACGGCCTTCGGGCCGTTTTTTTGTGCCTGGCACAAACCTCACCGAAGGCCGCTCCTACGGGGCTGTGTATCTTTAGCACAACCTGAATGATAAAGAAGAAGCCCTGTCGGAGGAGCCCCGCCTCATAAACGTCATTGATCTATAGAGTCATCTTGCATATATTTGTATCTACAGACAAACAACAAGTGATCAACATGACAGCAACCTCCCAGGCACAAGGATTCACCAAAGACCAGTGCGTGACTGGTTTGCGAGCAGCTGTAGGCATACTCGAAAAGTGGCAGGCATCGGGCGATCAGGCCTGTCGTATCCTGCGCATTTCCCGCAGTACGTACTCACGGGCAAAGCAACGCGATCCCGATTGGTCCGTAAACCTGGATTCAGACCAGATGCAGCGCATCAGTTTTATTCTCAACATCCATGCCGCTCTGCGTCTTGTCTTTGATAACCCTGAGAACGTCTATGGTTTTCCGACGATGGCGAACGAAAACGAGTTCTTCAACGGGCGTACCCCGCTCGAAATCATGTCCCAGGGGGATATGATTTCCTTGTACGAGACGTTTCGGCGGATCGACGTGCTGCGAGGCGCACAATGGTAATGGTGAGCCAGTTGCCAGTATTGGCCGGTGAGCAGTTGCAGGCCTACCGATTGATCAATTCAAAGTTTCCGCCCATTGCGTTGTTTGACGACGTGGCGGACGCGAACGAATTTGATGTTCTGTATCAGATACAGGCCCTCACAAATCCGAGGCTGCAAAATGAGGTAGGTCGGCTTGAGCTGATACCGCGTGCGGAAATTCCCTTTGGCATCCCTGGATGCTCTTATGCGACAGCCCCTTTCACCCACGTCAACCCAACTGGCTCGCGTTTCAGCGATGGCAGTTTCGGCGTGTTGTACTTGGCTGCCTCGATGGAAACTGCTCTGGCTGAGGTACAGCATCACCAAAATCAGTATTGGTCGAATGTCCAGAGTCTCAATTACGAGAGGTTTGTTTTCCGGGGGTTATCCTGCACTTTCGTTGACGAAGCAATGAGGGATGCCGTATCCATTCCGATGCACGATCCTATCTACGATCCCGTCGACTACACGCACTCACATCGCTTGGGTAAGGCAGTCAAGGATGCAGGGGGCCTTGGCCTGCGATACAACTCCGTGCGTATGCATGGCAACTACTGCTGGGCGCTGATGACTCCCAGACCAGTCTCATCAGTCATTCAAACAGCCCACTACGAGATGATCTGGAACGGTCAGATCACTAGCGTTAATAAAATCAGCATTGCATGACTGTCTTATCGGCGCGATAGCACGAATCCGTTGTCAGTCAGCATCAAGGCTAAATGTCATGACGCTATCGCGCGCCCTCCCACAGGGGATTGATGGTGTTTTGAGGATTTTTGAAAAAAATCTGCAGTCAGCTGTAACACCCCGCCCTGTCGTTTCTCTAGAGCGGTAAGCAAGCACAAACGCTTGCCATACCAAGCTCAATTTCGGAGAAACATCATGACTGCTACCACCCGCACCCTGTCCGCCACCGCCCTGGTTCTGGCACTTGGTTCTGCCCTGAGCATCGCCGCTGTCTCCACGGCCCATGCCGCTGACGCCAACATGGAAAAATGCTTCGGCGTGGCCATGAAAGGTCATAACGATTGCGCCGCTGGTGCTGGCACCACTTGCGCTGGCACCGCYAAAACCGACTACCAGGCCAACGCCTGGAAGCTCGTCCCCAAGGGCACCTGCGCCACCACAATGAGCAAGACCTCGCCAACCGGCTTCGGCCAGATGGAAGCCTACAAAGCCAAGTCGTAATCAGCCCCCCAGCCAGAGTGTCGACCATGAACCATTCATTCTCCGGGCTCCCGCCCCGCTCCGGGCTGGGGCTCAAGACCGAGCACTTTCGTGAAGTGCTCGGTGCACAACCGGACATCGGTTTCTTCGAAGTCCACGCCGAAAACTACATGGTGGCCGGCGGCCCGTTTCATCATTTTCTGGGATTGATCCGCGAGCAGTATCCGCTGTCGCTGCACGGTGTTGGCCTGTCCATCGGTGCCGAAGGTCCGCTGGATGGTCAGCACCTGCAAAGGCTGGCCGCGCTGATCGAGCGCTATCAACCCCACTCCTTTTCCGAACACCTGGCCTGGTCCAGCCATGGCCCGGTGTTTCTCAATGACCTGCTGCCCCTGGCCTACGACGCGCCGACGCTGAACCGTGTCTGCGAGCACATCGATCAGGTACAGAACACCCTCAAACGCCCGATGCTGCTGGAAAACCCGGCGACATACCTGGCGTTCCAAAACTCGACAATCGATGAAGCCGACTTCATCAGTGAAGTCATTCGCCGCACCGGCTGCGGCCTGCTGCTGGACGTCAACAACGTTTACGTCTCCTGCATCAATCACCAAAGAGATCCGCGGGCCTACATCGACGCCCTGCCACTGCACGCTGTGGGAGAGATTCATCTGGCGGGGTTTGCCGAAGACACCGACAGCCTTGGTGACCGACTACTGATCGACGATCACGGTGCGCCCGTCGATAACGCGGTGTGGGCGCTGTACTCGCAGGTGCTGGAGCGGGTCGGCCCGATTCAACGCCTTGGCCGACAGCTATCCGGTGGTTATGCAGTTGGTCGGTGATGAGTTTTTCCGGGCGATGGCAGGGTTGTATGTGCAAAGTTGCCCACCGCAAAGCCCGCTCATCAACGACTACGGCAAGGACTTCGCCGAGTTCATTGACAGTTTTGAACCGGCAGCCAGCGTGCCTTATCTGGCCGATGTGGCGCGGCTGGAGCGCTTGCGCGTTCAGGCCTATCACGCCGCTGATGCGCAGCCTTTGGGCCATGAGCAAATCGCCGCCGTGCTGTCGGACCCACAGGCACTGAGCGAGCTGACGCTTGGGCTTCATCCCTCCCTCAATCTGCTGACTTCAGCCTTCGCCGTGGTCGCAATCTGGGCGGCGCATCAACAGGACGCGACGCTGGCCGGGATCGACCTCGGCCACGGGCAAAACGCGCTGGTGCTGCGTAACGAACTGGAGGTTGAGGTCTTCGCCATCGACCACGGCGCCAGAATCTTCATTCAGAGCCTGCGACTCGGCCAGCCCCTGAGCCAAGCGCTGGAAAACGCGCCGGCCTTCGATCTCAGCCAAACCCTGGCGCTGCTGATCAGCCACAACGCCATCACTCATTTACACCACAACCAGGTATCGCCATGAACACAAACCCCATTACCCGCGCCATCACGCTGCTGGAAAAAATCCCCCACAGCCTGATCGCCTTTATCGCGCGTTTTTCCATTGCCGCGGTGTTCTGGAAGTCCGGGCAAACCAAGGTGGAAGGCTTGGCCATCGACTTGATCGACGGCACCTTTGAACTCGGTGTGCCAAGGCTGGCGGACTCGACCATTCCGTTATTCCAGAGCGAATATCACCTGCCGTTGCTCTCCCCGGAACTGGCGGCGCACCTGGCGGCCTTCGCCGAGCATTTCTTTCCGATTCTGATCCTGATCGGCTTCGCCACACGCTTTTCGGCCCTGGCGCTGCTGGGTATGACCCTGACCATTCAACTGTTCGTGTACCCCGATGCGTATCCGACCCACGGCACCTGGGCGGCGGTGTTGCTGTACTTGATGGCGACTGGACCTGGCAAGTTGTCGATCGATCACCTGATTGCCCGGCGTTACGCCCGCTGATACCAACCTCAGAACTCCCATAAAGGTTGTGTGGTGAGACGTTATCGTTGAAGCCGATCCAACGCCTCACCACTGCGCTTGAACCAACCGATCAAATAGTCCGCCAGCACTTGGGTACGCTTCGGCAACCCGCCCTGATACGGATGCACCAGATACATCGGCATGCTGCGGGTTTGATAATCACGCAGGAGCCAGCGTAAACGTCCATCAGCCAATTCCTCTTGCAACAGATACGACGGCAAACGCGCAATGCCCGCACCGGTCAGTGCAGCTTTCTTCAAGAGGTTGTAATGGTTGCTGGCGAACGGACCCGACACACGCACCCGCGTTAATTCGTGCTGTTGGTGATAGAGCCATTCTTCGCGACCGCTGTAATGGCTGTTGAGCAGGCAGCGGTGTTCGGCCAGTGCCTGAGGCGTCAGCGGCTCACCGAATCGCTCAAGATATGCGGGGCTGGCACAGGTCATTTCGTGCCAGGCCAGCAGCGGTCGGGCGACCAGGCGTTCGTCGTTGGCCACTTCCGAGCGGATCGCCAAGTCAAACCCGTCCCGGGACAAGTCGCGGTAGTGGTTGTTGAGCTCCAGCTCGATCTGCACCTCGGGGTACTGCCGGGAAAACTCCAGCAGTGCGCCATCAAAGAACGTTTCCCCCAGTGAAACCGGCACCGTCATCCGCACCGGGCCGGCCATGTCGTCTTTCAGCCGCGCCAACGCCTGACGCGCACGCTCCACTTGCACCACCAGCGCCTGGGCTTGCGGCAACAACGCCGCACCCGCCGCCGTCAGGCTCAAGCGACGTGTGGTGCGTTGCAGCAACACCACGCCAAAGCGCGTTTCCAGCAGGCTGATGCGCTTGGAGAGTTGCCCCTTGCTGCAACCCAGTTGTTGGGCGGCCAGGGTGAAACTGCCCGCCTCAATCAATACCGCGAACGCCGCCAGATCGTCCATTTCACTCATGGATTGTTTCCATTTGAAAACCAAAGGTTGCCCATTAGCACGCTTATTTATAAAAAAAACCACACTAGACTTAACTTTAAATCCAACCCACTTGAGGAACTACACGATGAAAATTCTGTTGATTGGCGCCTCCGGCACCGTCGGTTCGGCCATTGACCATGAACTGTCCCAGCGCCACAAAATCGTCCGTATCGGCCGTAAAAGCGGTGATTTCCAGGTCGACATCAGTGACAGCGCCTCGATCCGCAAACTGTTCGAACAGACCGGCAACTTCGATGCACTGATCTGCGCCGCCGGCAGTGTCAACTTCGTGCCGCTGGCCACCATGACCGCACAAGACTTCGAACTCGGCTTGCGGGACAAGCTGATGGGCCAGGTCAATCTGCTGCTGATCGGCCGGGAATTCGCCAATGACGGTGCGTCTTTCACCTTCACCACCGGCATCCTCAGCCACGATCCGATTCGTACCGGCAGCTCCGCGTCCCTGGTCAACGGCGCCCTCGACGCCTTCGTCCGTGCGGCGGCGATCGAACTGCCACGCGGTCTGCGCATCAACTCGGTCAGCCCGAACGTGCTGGTCGAAGCCATGGGGAGCTATGCGCCGTACTTCCGTGGTTTCAAACCGGTTCCCGCCGCCGAGGTGGCGCTGGCCTACGCCAAAAGCGTGGAAGGCCTGCAGACCGGCCAGACCTATCGCGTCGGTTAAACCGCCCCCCGTAGAGGCAACCGAGAACATCGCAGGGTTGTGATGAACGGTCAGGCTGAGTAACGTGGCGACACTTGTCTGGAGACTCAAAGATGCGTGTTGCCCGTTCCCTGGTACTTGTTGCCCTGCTTCCGTTGTTCGCCGCTTGCCAACTGCTCGATGGCCCACGGCAAAGTGCTTCCCATGTGGGCCAGACCCGCATGCAGGGCCAATTGACGGCGGCCGACGGCAAGCTGCTGTTCCAGCCGTGTAATGAGCAGCGCAGTTTCGTGGTCAATGACATCGGTGGCACCAGCATCCTGCAAGAGGCCGCGACCCTGGCCGATGATCAGGGCAAGCTGTTCGCCGATGTGCGCGGCCGGATCGTTGCCAGTGGTGCTGACAGCCAACTCGACCTTACGCAGCTGTACCGCGTCGAGCGCTCGGGCACGGCGTGCGACGATCCCAATTTCAAGCAGCTGATCCTGCGCGCCGCCGGCCATGGCCCGGAGTGGAACGTCAAGGTCAGTGGCAAGGGCATGATCGTCGACCGCGCTGGTCAGCCGCCCCTGGCCCTGCCGTACGTTGAAGAACAACTGGGCGATGGCCGCTTCAACCTCAGTACCGAAGCCAATAATCAGCGCATCGAGCTCTGGGTCGCGCCGCGACGTTGCGTCGACAGCAGCACCGGCAGCGTGCAGCACATGAGCGCCGAGTTGCGTATCGACGGCCAGGTGCAACGCGGCTGCGGGTATTTTGGCGGATCGCGTAACGACTGATCGTTTTAGCCTCACGGGAATCATCCTTTGAGGCTTATAATCGCGGGCTTCAAACGCCTTGGCGCAGTTGTGCGCCCCGCGAACCGGATCCCGCCATGTTACGAATCACCGAACTCAAGTTGCCGATCGACCATCCCGAAGAAGACCTGCGCCCTGCCATCGTGCAGCGCCTGGGCATCGCCAGTGATGACCTGCTCGACTTCACCTTGTTCAAGCGCAGTTACGATGCGCGCAAAAAGTCCTCCGAACTGTGTTTCATCTACACCATCGACCTCAACGTTCGCGATGAGGCGGCGGTGCTGCGCACGTTCGCCGATGACCGTAACGTCAACGTGGCGCCGGATGTCAGCTACAAAGTGGTCGGCCAGGCGCCGGCCGACCTGAGCCAGCGTCCGATCGTGGTCGGCTTCGGCCCGTGCGGGATCTTCGCCGGCCTGGTGCTGGCGCAGATGGGCTTCAAGCCGATCATCCTCGAACGCGGTACCGAAGTGCGCCAGCGCACCAAAGACACCTGGGGCCTGTGGCGTAAAAGTGTGCTCAACCCCGAATCCAACGTGCAGTTCGGTGAAGGTGGCGCGGGGACATTCTCCGACGGCAAGCTCTACAGCCAGATCAAGGACCCGAAATTCCTCGGTCGCAAGGTTCTGCATGAGTTCGTCAAGGCCGGTGCGCCGGAAGAAATCCTCTACGTCAGCAAGCCGCACATCGGGACGTTCCGTCTGACCGGTGTGGTGGAAAACATGCGTGAGCAGATTCGCGCCCTGGGCGGCGAAGTGCGCTTCCAGCAGCGGGTTACCGATGTGCTGATCGACGACGGCCAACTGGTGGGCGTCGAACTCCATGGCGGCGAACAGATCCATTCGAAGCACGTGATTCTGGCCCTCGGCCACAGCGCCCGGGACACCTTCCGCATGCTGCACGGCCGTGGTGTGTACATGGAAGCCAAGCCGTTCTCGGTGGGGTTCCGCATCGAACACCCGCAGTCGCTGATCGACCGCGCGCGCCTTGGCAAATACGCCGGCCACCCGAAACTCGGCGCTGCCGACTACAAACTGGTGCACCACGCCAAGAACGGTCGATCGGTCTACAGCTTCTGCATGTGCCCGGGCGGCACCGTAGTGGCGGCGACCTCCGAGCCGAACCGCGTGGTCACCAACGGCATGAGCCAATACTCGCGTAACGAGCGCAACGCCAACTCCGGGATCGTCGTCGGCATCACCCCGGAAGTCGATTATCCGGGCGGCCCACTGGCCGGCATCGAGTTGCAGGAACGCCTGGAATCCCACGCCTTTGTGCTGGGCGGCAGCAACTACGAAGCACCGGCGCAACTGGTCGGCGACTTCATTGCCGGCAAGCCGTCCACCGAATTGGGCAGCGTCGAGCCGTCCTACAAACCGGGCGTTGCCTTGGGTGATTTGGCCCTGGCCCTGCCGGCGTTCGCCATCGAAGCGATTCGCGAAGCCTTGCCGGCATTCGAGAAGCAGATTCGTGGTTACTCGCTGCACGACGCCGTGTTGACCGGGATCGAGACGCGCACCTCATCGCCGCTGCGCATTACCCGTAACGAGTCGATGCAGAGCCTGAACGTGAAGGGTTTGTTCCCGGCGGGTGAAGGCGCGGGTTATGCGGGCGGGATTCTGTCGGCGGGTGTAGACGGGATTCGGATTGCTGAAGCGGTTGCCCGGGATATCCTTGGCCTAGAAGCCTGACCCAGATGATCGTTCCCACGCAGAGCGTGGGAACGATCAAATATCTCAGATATTGGCGCGCAACACGCTGGCCGGCAGCGGCTCTCCGCGCTCAACGCTGGCCGCCACGGCATCCATCAGACTACTCAACTCATACCCCTGGGCCTTCAGCCAGGCCTGATCGTAATAGGTGTCGGCATAGCGCTCGCCGCCATCGCACAGAATCGCCACGATCGACCCCGACTCCCCCGCCGTCGCCATCTGCTGGGCCGCCATCAAGGCGCCGATCAGGTTGGTCCCGCTCGAACCACCCACCCGTCGCCCCAAACGTTGTGCCAGGTAATGCATGGCTGCCAGTGACAAGGCGTCCGGCACCTTGACCATCGCGTCGATGACTTTGGGCAGGAACGACGCCTCGACACGCGGCCGTCCAATGCCTTCAATCCGTGACCCGTGATCGAGGCGCAGGCTGGCGTCGCCGGTCTTGTAGTAATCGAAAAACACCGAACGCTCGGCATCGGCGCACAGCACACGGGTGCAATGCTGGCGATAGCGCACGTAACGGCCCAGCGTCGCGGTGGTGCCACCGGTGCCAGGGCTGGAAATCAGCCAGCTCGGTTCCGGGTGCTGCTCGAAGCGCATCTGATGGAAGATCGATTCGGCGATGTTGTTGTTCGCTCGCCAGTCGGTGGCGCGTTCGGCGTAGGTGAACTGGTCGATGAAATGCCCGTCGTGTTCGTGAGCCAGGCGCTCGGACTCAGCGTAAATCTGCGTCGGATCGTCCACCAGATGGCTCTTGCCACCGTAGAAAGCGATTTGCGCGATCTTTTCCTTGGACGTGCTCGCGGGCATCACCGCAATGAACGGCAAACCCAGCAGCCGGGCGAAGTACGCCTCGGAAATCGCCGTCGAACCGCTGGACGCTTCAATCACCGGCGCACCGGGTTTGAGCCAGCCGTTACACAGTGCATAGAGGAACAATGAGCGGGCCAACCGATGTTTCAGGCTGCCGGTGGGATGGCTCGACTCATCCTTGAAGTACAACTCGATGCCCGGCAACCCCGGCAGCGGCAAGGGGATCAGGTGAGTATCAGCGCTGCGCTGGAAGTCGGCTTCGATGATCCGGATGGCTTCGCGGGCCCACTGTCGGTTGTCGCTCATGATGGTTTTCTCGTTGAATCAGGCAAGAGTCGGCCTTGTCGCAAGGCTCAGTCCACAAGCTTAGGAAAAAACCTACATCACGCACAGATACAGCTGGGGTTCAATACGTCCGGCAACTGCTAGGCTCAGGCCTTTGCTGACCGGGCACGTTGTAACGGTATATAACAAAAAAGAATATAACTTTTGTTTTAACAACCAACGGTACGGGTTAGGGTGTGCCACCTTTTGAATTCATCGATGGAGAGCGACCTTGCCTCTGCGTAGCACGTTCACGCGTTTCTTTCAGTTGGAAGCTGCCAGCGGTCTGCTATTGATCGCCGCAGCTGTCCTGGCCCTGATCATCAACAATTCATCGCTGTCGTGGCTCTATAACGGCCTGCTGGACACCCCCGTGGTGGCTCAGATCGGCGCGCTGAAAATCGCCAAGCCATTGCTGCTGTGGATCAACGACGGCCTGATGGCCCTGTTCTTTCTGTTGATCGGCCTGGAAGTGAAGCGCGAAGTCCTCGACGGCCAACTGTCGAAACCGTCGCAGATCGTCCTGCCCGGCGCGGCCGCAATTGGCGGCATGGTGGTGCCGGCGCTGATCTACTGGTTCCTCAACCGCGATAACCCGTCCGCCCTGAGCGGCTGGGCCATCCCGACGGCTACCGACATTGCCTTCGCCCTTGGCGTGCTGGCCCTGCTGGGTAAACGCGTGCCAGTGTCGCTGAAACTGTTCCTGATGACCCTGGCGATCATCGATGACCTTGGCGCAATCATCATCATTGCGATCTTCTATTCCGGCGCTCTGTCGACCCTGTCCCTGGCGCTGGCCGCGGCCTGCATCGCGGCCTTGATCGGAATGAACCGACTTGGTGTGGTGAAACTCGGGCCGTACATGATCATCGGGCTGATCCTTTGGGTCTGCGTACTCAAGAGTGGCGTGCACGCGACGCTGGCGGGTGTGACCCTGGCCTTCTGCATTCCACTGCGCACGAAAAACGCCGAGCCTTCGCCGCTGCTGACCCTGGAGCATGCCCTGCATCCGTGGGTGGCCTACGGCATCCTGCCGCTGTTTGCCTTCGCCAACGCTGGCTTGTCCCTGAGCGGCGTGACCGTCGAAAGCTTCACCCATCATGTACCGATGGGCATCGCCGTCGGCCTGCTGTTGGGCAAGACCGTCGGTGTCTTCGGCCTGACCTGGCTGGCGGTAAAAATCGGCATCGCCGCCCTGCCCCAAGGCGCCAACTGGGGCCAGATTTTGGGGGTGGCGATCCTTTGCGGCATCGGCTTCACCATGAGCCTGTTCGTCGGTTCCCTGGCCTTCGTGCCGGGCGCCAGTGAATATGCCGGGATGGACCGCATGGGTATTCTGACCGGCTCGATCCTGGCGGCATTGATCGGTTATGCGGTGACGGCGGCGGCGAGCCGCAAGAGTGCTGCGCTGCCTTCCTGAACGATAGAGAACACTCTTAGCAACATTGAGGATTCGTCCTACAGTCACGATTAGCCACGTTCGTTAACGTCGCGCAGCCCCCTCTTTGGGGGTTGCCGATGGACGAGCGAAAGGACAATCAGTGGCTGGCCACAAGGACATCCCCCGGGTACAAAACCCACCGTCAGGTGACGGGCATCACGTCACTCACCGATTCATGACGGCCACCGAATTGGCCGAGCGTGATGCCAGACAAAACGCCCACGACGCCATGCTCGCAAGGCAGCAGGCCTTCGAAGACAGCGTTCTGGTCCCGACGAAAAAAGACGACGTTGCCCGCGCGGGATGCGTGTTCGCCAAGTCCTGCAAACTGCCCGATGCAATCATCGACTACACGAATCCCTCCGGCGTTGTTCCGACCGACAGCCTGAAAGACTACGGCGAACTGGTTCTGCTCGGCGCTCGCGAGGCCGATGAAAGCGGTGTCGTGCCGCTGAAGAAAATCAGTGGTACGGCCATTCCGGTGGGTTTCGGCAGCTTCGCCCTGAGTGGCCCAGCGTTCGCCGCATTACCCGCCGTCGCAGTCAGCACCGCTGCGGCCACCCTGGCAGGTCTGGTGGCCCTGGTCATGCCGTCGAGCCTTGGCGACAGCTCGCTCTACACCGAAGATCAATTGCGATCACTCAAACAGGCCCGCACTCGCGTTCGCCTCAGAGTCGAGCAACAGGCTGACGGCAGTCTCAAGGGATACGGTTTTTACACTGGTAAAAACCGTGACTGGGAGATGGTCGATGTCGTGCAGTTCACCTTGCGCGGCAGTCAGCAGGTGGCTGATCTCGGGGACGGCATTGAGCTGATCTGGATGCCGGCCGAGAACGGTTCAAGCACCCTCGGCATCCCCGCTTTGGAAGCTGCGCCACAAGCGCCGCACATCTGGGTTTACCCGCCGACGAAGGCGGCTGACAGCATCATCGTGAATCCGGTTTATCCGCCGGAGTACAAGGATTTCATTCTTGTGTTTCCGGCGGATTCGGGGGTGTTGCCGGTTTATATTGTGGTGAGTGTTGCGGACCACAAATATCATCCGGCGCCAAACGGGCTTACCGCTTTTCCTGATGCCACACCGGCAAAACAGAAGACTCGGGTCAAAGGTAGAGGCACCCGAATGCGCTGGAGAACGGCTGAAGGGCGAATTCTAGAATGGGATTATCAGCATGGAGCAGTAGAAATGTATGACAAACGAGGTCGCCATCTGGGTGAGTTTGACGCTGAAACAGGTAATCAAAACAAGCCGGCGGATCCGAAAAGAAGGATAGAACCGTGAACCACGTAATTTATGCTTTTGATAAAGAAACAGAAGCGCTGGTATTCGAAGTGCCTGTCCCGGCAGACGGCATTGCACAGCTGAGGGCGATAATGAGTTGGACTGAGGCTGAAGAAGAAATCTATGGCTATGACCTTGATTCCCAGCAGATAACAAAACTGGAAACATTAGTCGGTCGATCATTTTACGATCCACAATACGATTTTCAGCTCGGTTGTTATGCAAGCAAGTAAATGCTCTGGTTCAACTCCACAGCCCAAAAGAAAACCCCGACCAGCTCACCTGATCGGGGTTTTCTTTTACCCTACATTCCCGCTTAGTGCGAAACGCGGCTGGTCCCACCCACAGTGGAAATCCGCACACGCTCCCCCACACGGAACACTTCGTTTGGCTGAACTTCCTGCACGTAGGCGCGCATGCTGCCATCGTCTTCGCGCACGGTGATTTCGACGCCTTGAGTGCGGGTCAGGCCTTCTTCGGCAGCCGACCCCACCAGGCCACCCGCTACAGCGCCGATGACCGCTGCAACGATGCTGCCGCGACCACCGCCGACGGCGCTACCGCCGACGCCACCCACGACTGCGCCCGCAGCGCTGCCGATCGGGGTCTTGGTGCCTTCGATTTTCACCGGACGCAGGGATTCGATGGTGCCCATGCGAATCGTCTGCACGCGACGCGCTTCGTCACGGGAGTAGGAGTCACCGGTCAGGCTCGATTGGCAACCGGAGAGCAACATCGCCATCGTGGAAAAGGAAGCAACCAGCAAAACAGACTTACGCATAGCATCAAACTCCATAGGACAGGTATCCATTAAAACCCGCAGCTTGACGCCTGTCACGGCATCGCCCGGATAAAATTGGTTTCATTCAGGCCTGGTACAGGCACTTTGCGAACTCACCATACAGTAGCGTCACATTACGAAATCTGCGCCGCTGACCCAAGGAATATCATGGATTACTTCATCATTGTCGTCACGACCATCGCCGGTTTGTACTTCCATTGGTGGTTGTACGTGCGGATAAAACGCTGGGGGGACCGCGATCTGGCGTTGTCACTGGCGGGTAAAGACGAACAAAAAAGAGCCTTCATGCTCCAGCAACTGGCGAACGCTCAAGCGCAGAAGATCAAGCGTCGGGACCTGCCACAGTGGCTAGAGGCCGCTGCGGCAGGGTATCCCGATCGGTAGACCGTTTACGGGGCCAGGCGCTCACGCACCCAGTCAGCACCCTGCAAGCGGTAGTTGAGGCGATCGTGCAGACGGCTCGGACGGCCCTGCCAGAATTCGATGCGCTCCGGTAGCAAACGATAACCGCCCCAGTGTTCGGGGCAGTGCGGCTGGCTATCGCTGAAACGCTGCTCCGTGTCCTTGAGCAGCGCCTCCAGTTCGCCGCGATCGGCGATCACCCGGCTCTGGGGCGACGCCCAGGCACCGAGACGACTGCCCAGAGGGCGAACCTGGTAGTAGGCGTCGGACTCTTCAGGCGTGACCTTCACCACCCGCCCTTCGATGCGCACCTGGCGCTCCAGGGCCGGCCAGAAGAACGTCATGGCTGCAAATGGATTGGCTGCCAATTGCTGCCCCTTGTCGCTCTCGTAGTTGGTGAAGAAGGTGAAGCCCTGCTCGTCCAGGCCCTTGAGCAGCAGAATGCGGCAATGCGGCCGACCGTCCTGATCGACGGTGGCCAACGTCATGGCATTCGCCTCCACCGGTACCTGCTCGGTTTTCACCGCATCGGCAAACCACTGATGGAACAGTGCGAACGGCTCGGCCGGGGCTTGCGCCTCGGTCAAGCCATCTCGGGTGTAATCGCGACGCATATCTGCCAAGGGCCGGGTCATGGCGCATTCCTTTTGGTTAATGAATCACTGCTTTGTGGCATCGGTGGCGGTGGCGCTCTTCGAATCGACAGCGGCTTTAGCCGGAGCGGTCTTTTTCGCGGGTGCCTTTTTGGCTGGAGCCTTGGCGGCCGCTTTCTTGGCCGGTGCCTTTTTCTTCGACGAGGCAGCGGTTTTTTTCGCAGCCGGTTCCGGGGTCACAGGCTTGGCCACTGGCTTGACGTCTTGCGCGACGACTTTGGTTACCGGTGCCGGAGCCGGCATATTGTACTTGCTCAGCAGCGCGGCCATGGTGTCTTGCGGCGTCAACAACAGCTCGACGCGACGGTTCAAGGCGCGACCTTCAGCACTGTCGTTGGCGGCGCGCGGTGCGTCACCGCCCATGCCGCGCAACATCAGGCGATCACGCTGCAGACCGCTGAGACGGAAGATCGCTGCCACCGCCTGGGCGCGTTCCTGGCTCAGTTTCACGTTGGCCGGTGCGGCACCCGACGTATCACTGTGGCCGAGTACCAGCACGGCAGTCTTTGGATCGGCTTCGAGGATTTTCGCGACACGGGTGAACGGAGCGAGGGTCACCGGCAGCAGCATGGCCGGGCGGTCCGGGTTGAACGAGCCTTCCACCGGAGCCGTGACGACCAGCACATTTTCACGGCGCTCGAGTTGCAGGTTGCTGCCCTTGACCGCCTCGCGCAGGCGCGGCTCATAGTCGTCAAGCCAGGCTTGGGTGATTTTCGGATCGGGCATCGGCACGGCTGCTTTGGCAGTGCTGGTGCTCTGCTCCTTACCGCCGAACGGCCACCACCATTTGCCTCCGGCATCGGCTTCAGCCTTGGCGACGGGTACTGCGGCAGCTGGTTTCAGGGGTGCCGGGGACGGGGACGGGGCGGGTTCTTTAGTCGCGACCTTGTCGGATGAACCGAACGGCCACCAACTGCTGCCACCTGCGGCATCATTTTGTGGGGTTTGTGCACAACCGGTGATAGCGAAGCACAGGGCCAGGGCGAGGGTTTTATTGGACGACATTGGGTATCCACAAAATGAGGTAATGAAAAGTCAGCCGGGGCGCCCCCGGCTAAACAGACGCTTTGAAACCACAAAGGCTTTCGGGTTCCAGCCCTGGCCCCCTTAAGCGTGATTTACAGACAAGTGGCCAGTACTCGCACAAGCTTTTGCGCTCGTGGATCCATCAAGACGTACGGCCCCAGCGTATTTGTCACAAAACCGAAGGCCACATCATGTTCCGGATCAGCAAAACCGATGGAGCCGCCAGCACCCGGGTGACCGAACGCCCGTGGGCCGAGGCCGTAGGTGGCGTTGGGTACGTCCGGTTGATCGAGCATGCAACCCAGACCGAAGCGGGTCTGGGTCAATAAAGTCTTGTCTTCGCCAACGCTGTGTTCGCGGGTCAGCTCGTCGAGCATTTCGCTTTCCAGCAGGCTGCCATCGAGCAGTCCGGCGTAGAAACCGGCCAGGCTGCGGGCGTTGCCGTGGCCATTGGCGGCCGGCTGCTGCATGCGCCGCCATTCCGGTTTGTTGGTGCTGGTCATGATCGACGGCGGGTTGGTGAAGGCCCGAGTGGTCATGGCCGTCGGTTCGCGCATGGTCACCTGCAGCAAGCGCTGGGCCGCGACATCGCCGACGTTGCCCTTGCTGCGGGCGATGTGCGCCACGCGATGGAACTCTGAATCGGCCAGGCCGACGTGGAAATCCAGCCCCAAGGGCTTGGCAACCCGCGCCACGATGGACTCGCCCGGCCCACGACCGTCGGCGCGCCGCAGCAATTCACCGATCAGCCAGCCATAGGTGATTGCCGCATAACCGTGACCTTGGCCCGGCGTCCACCAGGGTGCTTCGGCGGCCAAAGCATTGACCATGGTCTGCCAGTCGTAAAGTGCCTCAGGAGGCAGCAACTCGCGCAAGGCCGGCAGACCCGCCTGATGGCAGAGCAAGTGGCGCAGCGTCACGGATTCTTTACCGGCGGCGGCAAATTCGGGCCAGTAGCGGGCGACCGGGGCATCGAGTTGCAGCTTGCCTTCAGCCACCAATTGCAGCGCCGTCACGGCGGTGAAGGTTTTGGTGCAGGAGAACAGGTTGGCGATGGTATCGCTGTGCCAAGCCTCATGGCCGTCCTTGTCGGCGGTACCGGCCCAAAGGTCGAGGACGGTTTCACCACCGATCCGGATGCACAACGCCGCGCCGCGTTCCTGAGGATCGTCGAACAGCGCTGCAAACGCTTCACGCACCGCTTCGAACTTAAGCTCGTAATGACCCTGAATCTGCACCCGCAACTCTCCCGGATAAACGCTCTACAAAGTGGCCCGCATTGTTCCAGCCCTTGAGGGATTTGGGAACAGGATCGGGTCGGATGGTCGCCCGGTTATGGAAATGCCGCAGACATCAACGATGCGATCCCCGTGACGAGGGGGGCTTGCCCCCGTTCGACTGCGAAGCGGTCGCAAAAACCTGTATTTGCGGTGCATCTGTAGGCATGGGGGCCGCTTCGCGGCCCAACGGGGGCAAGCCCCCTCGCCACAGGTGTATCAGGAATCAATGGCCATTGCCCGAATGCCCACCCGCATGCCCTGCGCCCTTGCCCGGGCCTTTGCCTGCCTCGCCCTTCCTGCCACCCTCGACATCGTGACTGGCTTTATCCGCCTCAGCGCTGGCCTTCTCCGCCTCTTTGCCAAGCTGATCGATGATCTGCACATTGCTTTTACGCACACTGTCGACAAAGCCTTGGAACGGCAAATCAGTAATACCCACCAGACCGAAGTGCCCGTTCTCGCCATCCAGCAGACGACCGGTCACCGGCTGGTCGAGGTACTGGAACCAGTGCACCCCGACAATCGACGGTTCGCTCATTGCCTGTTTGAGGAAGTGAGCGTAAGCCGTGCCGCGGTCTTCCTCCTTCGCCAATTGCGTCACGCCACCCCAGAACGGGCCCCGATCTGCCGTGCACAGGACTCGACTGCCTCCGGGGAACTGACGGCAAAGCGACCACCCAGCAACAACTGGTTCGGCGCGTGCCATTTGAGCGAATCGGAAACGGTCTTGAAGTAGGTGTCGGCGAAGACCTTCTGGAAGTATTTGAAGTCGGCTTCGATTTCCGGGTGTTCGGCGCTCGGCTCCGGCGGCACGAAGCCTGGGTCTTCCATCAACTCCCAGGCAGGCAGATCAATGCCCCAGGCTTTCGACAACCCCGCCTGGTTGCGGTACTTGTCGCGCAGTTGCTTGAGGAAGGCGCGTTTGGCCGGCACGTCGGTGGTCATTTTCAAGGTGCCGTAGGCCAGCGCATAGCGGGCCTTCGGGTCATCGCCGGGACCGGCCCAGGCCAGTTCGTTGTCGGCGAAGTAACCGATCAGCCACGGATCGTCGCGATGGTCGCGAGCGGCGATGGCCACGGCGCGTTCGGTGGCCATGGCGAAACGCGGATCGAACGGGTCAGGCATGCCGCCCCACCAATCGGTGCCAGTGCTGATGCTGGCGTAATCGCCGACGATCGATAGCGGCAAGGTGTACGGCACACGGTCAGCGTTACCCAACACCGGTGCGCTCCAGTTGCCGAGGGTGTTGAACCCCCAGGCTTGCAGGCGATCGAGGGTATGACTGGCCCAGCGTTGTTCGTCGACAGTTACTTTGCAGGGTTCGGCGGCCGCCTTTTCGACCGTCGCTTCAACAGCCCCGGTCTTGGCCGCCTCGGCAACACCGGCTCCAGACTCGGTAGGCGCAGGCGCGGCTGATTGCTCGGCGGCCTTTTCAGCCGTCGCCTCTACCGCCTCGGCCTTGGCTGCTTCGGCAACACCAGCCTTAATGTCTCCGCCCGGTGCGCAAGGTTTGCCGTACAGCCGCTGCAGGTTGGCGCCATAAAAATCGTACCAACGACCGGCGTTGTAGGCTCGGCCCTGATCAACACCGTTGCCGCCACGGTTATCGCCTTCGCCATAGTGACTGGCCAAGGGTTCGTCGGGTTTAGGCAGGGACTCGAACATCCACTCGCGCCCGGCGACGTAGGTCTGGTTGACGCTCGGGGTCACGGTGTTGACGCCGAGGGAATAGAACGGATGCCCTTCCGGAGTCACCAGGTACCAGCGGCCATCACGCTTTTCGGTGCGGAAAAAGCCGCTGGCCTTGAACTCTGGGCCTTTGTTCAAGCCGCCGAACTTGTCCAGAGGCGCCTTCTCGCGCTCCGCCAGCCAGGTTTTCAGTTGTTGCTGCTCTTTGCCAGCGGAGGATTTCAGTTGTTCGTCGCTGCTGATCTTCTCCGGCCATTTGGCCCGGGTCGATTGACCGTAAGCGTCCACCAGGCCGCCATAAGCGGCTTTGGTCACGGCCTCGCCGTCCTGCACGCCGAAGCGCTCGAGCAGAATGCTTTGGGCGACTTTCGGCTGATCCATCGACAAGGTCACCGACACCACCTGGCTACGGTCCAGCTCACCGGTACTGCTGGCCAGCAATACACGCTGCCCTTCGAAATTGATCGGCATCGGCGGGCCGGCTTTCATGCCCTGGCTCAGCGGTGAACTCGGCTGCAGCGGTACCAGTAAGGTCTGCGCCGGGCCGGCCGGCAGATCGACACGGCTGACCAGAGTCTTGCCGTCGTTACTCTGGATTTTCACGTACAAGGTCACGGCCCAGTTCATCGCGCTCTGGATCCGCAGGCTCATGACGCCCGACTGCGACCAGTCCCAGGCACCGGTCTGCGGTGTCAGGCGCAAGGTCGTCTGGGCAGCCGGGTTGAAGGTCACGCGACGCAACACTTCACCTTCGGCCGTTTGCTCCGCATTGGATTGCGGCAGGCTGGCGTCCTGGGTCGCCACCTGAACCACGTCGGCGGGACGCACAAAGTTGAACAGCGTCTGCTGGCCGGCGGGGGCCGCCAGCAAAGGGGCTGCGAACATCAAGGCAAAAACGGCGGGCAACGAACGGCGAATCATAAGAACGTGGTTCTCCCTAACGACCATCAATGGGCCAGTGGAAAGGCAGTGGCAGTGAGGTAGACAACGCGGTGGGCAAATTTGCCCACCGGCGCATCAGGAAATTTCACGACGAAATGGCGGCAACGCATTGAGAATAGCTTTGCCGTAGCGCTGTGTGACCAAACGACGGTCAAGCAAGGTGATGGTGCCGCGGTCTTCTTCGGTTCGCAGCAGGCGACCGCAGGCCTGGACCAGTTTCAACGAGGCGTCCGGCACGGAGATTTCCATGAACGGATTGCCGCCACGGGCTTCGATCCACTCAGCCAGCGCGGCTTCGACCGGATCGTCGGGCACCGAGAACGGGATCTTGGCGATCACCACGTGCTCGCAGTAGGCACCGGGCAAATCCACGCCTTCGGCAAAGCTCGCCAGGCCGAACAGCACGCTGGAATCCCCGCCATCGACCCGCGCCTTGTGCTTGTTCAGGGTTTCCTGCTTCGACAGGTTGCCTTGAATGAACACTTGCTTGCGCCAGTCGCGATCCAGCCCGTCGAACACGTCCTGCATCTGTTTGCGCGAGGAGAACAGCACCAGGGTGCCACGGGAGCCCTCGACCAGTTCCGGCAAGTCGCGAATGATCGCCGCCGTATGGGCCGGTGCATCGCGCGGGTCGGCTTTCAGGTCCGGCACCCGTAATACGCCGGCGTCGGCATGATGGAACGGGCTCGGGACCACGGCGGTCACGGCGGTTTTCGGCAGGCCGGCGCGCATGCGGAAACGGTCGAAGGTGCCGAGAGCGGTCAGGGTCGCCGAGGTCACCAGCGCCCCGTAAGCCACGTTCCACAAGTTGCGCCGGAGCATTTCCGCCGCGAGGATCGGGCTGGCATTGACCTCGATGTCGAACAGCGAACCGCTTTCGGCCAGCGTCAGCCAACGGGCCATGGGCGGGTTATCTTCCGGGTCTTCGACGGTGAAGGCGGTCCACAACTCCCAGTTTCCCGAAGAGCGCGACAACAGGCTGCCGAACAGCGGATACCACTCTTCGGCCTGGTTGCTGGCGATGCCAATGTTGACCTCGCCGTCCATGCCTTCCTTGAGCAGTTCGGTAAGCCGGGTGAACAGGTCGGTCAGTCGGGCAAAGCCCTTCTTCAACTCGATGCCCATCTCACGCATATGTTCGGGAATCACCCCGCCGACGAAACGGTGACGCGGCCGCTCGCGACCTTCGACGTCTTCGCCGGGCTTGAAGTCGGCGACTTGCTCACAGGCACTGAACATGAACTGCTGCTGGGTCTTGATCTCCCGGGCCAGTTCCGGCACCTGTTCGATCAACTTGCCCAGATCCCCCGGCAGCGGGTGTTGGGCGAGCAATTTGGTGAGGTTCTTGGCGGTGGTCTCCAGCCAGTCGGCGGTGGAGCGCAAGCGTGTGTAATGGGCGAAGTGGCCGATGGCCTTGTCCGGCAGGTGATGACCTTCGTCGAACACGTAGATTGTGTCGCGCGGGTCCGGCAGAACCGCGCCGCCGCCCAGGGCCAGGTCGGCCAGGACCATGTCGTGGTTGGTGACGATCACGTCGACCTTGCCCATGCCTTCGCGGGCCTTGTAGAAGGCGCACTGGCCGAAGTTGGGGCAATGGCGGTTGGTGCACTGGCTGTGATCGGTGGTCAGGCGCGCCCAGTCGGCGTCTTCGAGCGCGGTGGACCAACTGTCGCGGTCGCCGTCCCACTTATTGCCGGCAAGTTTCTCGATCATGCTGGTGAACAGCTTCTGACTGGCCTCATCGACCTCGATCTTGAAGCCTTCTTCTTCGAACAGCTGTGCGGTAGCGGTTTGCGCGTGACCTTCCTGGAGCAACATGTCGAGCTTGGACAGGCACATGTAGCGCCCCCGCCCCTTGGCCAGGGCGAAGCTGAAATTCAGCCCGCTATTGCGCATCAGGTCGGGCAAATCCTTGTAGACGATCTGTTCTTGCAGGGCCACGGTGGCCGTGGCGATCACCAGACGCTTGCCAGCGGCCTTGGCGGCGGGGATCGCTGCCAGGCTGTAGGCCACGGTTTTGCCGGTACCGGTGCCGGCTTCCACCGCGACAATCGCGGGGTCGCCACTGCGCCGGCCTTCGTCGTCGGTGTCGATGTCACCGAGGACTTTGGCGATTTCGGCGATCATCAGGCGTTGGCCGTAGCGTGGCTTGAGGCTCTTGGCTTCGAGAAAACGCGAGTAGGCGCCCTGGATCGTGGTTTTGAGTTCAGTGCTGATCATTGATTGTCGGGCGCAAAAAACGCTGGATAAATTTTCAGTGGTTCGGATCGGCCGCTATCATACCCCGCTAATTAATCCCGCGCAGAACGGAGTACCCCAATGACACCTTTTGGCATCGTTTATACCCTGCATGTCCTGGCCGCCCTGGTCTGGGTCGGCGGCATGTTTTTCGCCTGGATGGTCCTTCGCCCCGCTGCGATGAAGGCGCTGGAAGGCCCTGCCCGGTTGAAGCTGTGGGTGGAAGTGTTTCAAGGTTTTTTCCGCTGGGTCTGGGTCGCGGTGGTGCTTTTGCCGATCAGCGGTGTGGGCATGATTCATTTGCAGTTCAYCGGGTTTGAAGCGGCACCGCGGTATGTGCAGGCGATGATGGGATTGTATGTGGTGATGACCGCGTTGTTTATCCGGATTCAGGCGTTGCTGCTGCCGGAACTGCGCACGGCGGTGGCGGCTGAGGATTGGCCGACGGGCGCGGCGACGCTGGGCAAGATTCGCCGGTTGGTAGGGATTAACCTGATGGTCGGGTTGGTGCTGGTGGCGATTGCTGCGGCTCGGCCGATGTTCTGAGCAATGCATAGTCTCTGTGGCGAGGGAGCTTGCTCCCGCTCGGCTGCGTAGCAGTCGTAATCGATCACTGCGCACGTTCTGAAAGAACAGGGTCGCCGGCTTTGGGGCCGCTTCGCGACCCAGCGGGAGCAAGCTCCTTCGCCACAGGGGTTCTCGGTCGTTCTTACAACCGCTGAATGCTCACCGAGCCTGCCGCCCCGGCAGGCCCAGGCTGGCCATCGGCACCGGGGCGACCGCTCTTGCCGCCATCGGCTTTATAGACAATGCAGCCCTTGGCCTTGCCGCCCGCCCCCGGTTTGCCACCCGGTCCGGCCGCGCCACCGACTCCGCCCGCCACCTCGACCTTGATCTGCTCCGCCGGATAGTCACGCGGCACTTCCAGTCGAACCAGCGCCCCCGGCGCACCGGGTTGGCCGTCGCTGCCGTCACTGCCATCGAAGCCGCGACCGGCCTGGCCCCAGGTGCAACCCGGTGCTTGGCCGTTGGCCCCGTCAAGACCGACAAAACCCGGGGCGCCCGCGCCACCGCGAGCGTCTACCGACAATTGCGGCGCCTTCAGCGCTTTGATCTGCAAATTCAGATTGCGCCCGGAGCGGGCAGCCTTGAGATAAGTCCCGGGGGCGCCCCGCGCGGTGATCTGGCTGCCTTCGGCCAACTCGGCCCGGCTGACCTTCAACGCCAGAGCCTGTTCGCTCGGCACAATGGCGATCCGCGCTTCGCGTCCCAGGTGCAGCTCGCCGACCGTCACTTCGGTCACGTTCGAGGGAATCAGCAAGGTGCCGTAATCGGCGACTTCCAGTCGTTCCAGTTGCAGGGAGCTGGCGGTGTTGGGCAAGCGCATCAGCGAGTTGGTTTCAACACTCACCACCTGAGCGCAGGCCAATGGGCTGATGAGTGCGGCGAGCAGACAGAGTTTACGCATGGGAAGCCTTCGCAGTGGCCGGGGCCGGAATGGTTTGCAGGTGGAAAACGCCGAAAAAGACAATCTTCAGGCGATCACGCCAGGGGTGGGCTCGACCTTTGAGGCTGCGATTGCAGAACACCAGCTCCAGAAGATGAGCCAGCGCCAACAGGCTGCCAGCCAGATCGACCAACAGGTGCAGTGGACGAACAAACGGTATGAGCAGATTGACCAGCACCACCAACCAGAACAGCAGGGTCAACAACTTCCCCAGCCCCCAAAACACCTTCATACGCTCCCCCGTCGAGAATTATTATTTGCACGCACCATAACGGCTTACACGCGGGATAAGCCAGAGGGCAACGGAAAATTCTTCCGAAAGGCATCGAATGGCCGCCGGGTCAACCTTGACGGCCATCCGACGGCTCTATCACGGGCCTCTTGATCACGGAGCCTAGCGATTGATGTGCAACTCCACACGACGGTTTTTTGCCCGCCCTTCTTCCGTATCATTGTCAGCCACCGGCTGGGTTTCACCCCGTCCTTCGCTGGTGAGTTTGTTCGGCGCCAGCCCCCGGCTCAACAGGTAGGCCGCCACGCTGCTGGCACGACGTTCCGACAGCTGCTGGTTATAGGCGTCCGAACCCTGACTGTCGGTATGGCCGACGACCTTGACGCTCACCACATCGGCACTCTGCAATTTGGGCATCAACGAATCCAGCTCGCTGCGTGCCTCGGGCGTCAGGTCGGATTTGTTGTACGCGAACAACACATTACTGCTCAGCGTGATGACTTCGGATACCGGCGGTTCAGCAGGTTTTACGCTGGCCGGATATTGCGGTAGCGGGCAACCGTGATGATCGACAGGTGTATTGGCAGGCGTATCGGGGCAACGATCGCGTCGATCGAAAACACCATCACCGTCCTCGTCGCCATCCTGGGCGTAACAGACCAAGCCACCGGTCAAGATACCGAGCGCCGCTCCACCTGCCGCCCAACCGCCACTTTCGATCGCGCCCAGACCGCCGCCAACCAGTCCGCCAATGACACTGCAGATCGGCCAGGTACGTTGATTCAAGGGGGCGGTGCCATCGCTGTGAGTCGCGCAGCCGGTCAGAAGACTACCAAGCAGTAGAACCGGCAAGACGGTCCTTGTGAGAACGCTCATTGTGAATGCTCCTGTGTCACCGGCCCATACCGGTCACACAGGAGTAAAGACCCGCATCCGCGACTGCACAAGCCGCGGAATACAAGGGGGTTAGCGGTCGATTTTGATTTCCGTACGCCGGTTCAGCGCACGGCCTTCAGCGGTTTTGTTATCGGCCACCGGCTGGCTTTCACCGGCACCGGTCACAGACACGAAACTGCTGCGTGGCACGCCTTGGGAAATCAGGTACTCCACCACCGAATGGGCGCGTTTGTCCGACAGTTTCTGGTTGTATTTATCGCTGCCGRCGCTGTCGGTATGACCGGTCACGGTCAACCGGGCGCTGGCGGGCTCCTGTTTCAGGCGCGTAGCAACGGTGTTGAGTACCTCTTTATCGGAAGGAGTGAGCTTGGACGAGTCGAACTGGAAGTGAACATCACGGATAACGATGACTTCTTCCTTGACCACCGCCTTCTCTTCGACCACCGGCGCAGGCGCGGGT
>NZ_JBFTMK010000053.1:0-14237 GCF_056396965.1 Pseudomonas sp. 05N434 | reverse complement strand
TTGCTGATGAAGACCTGATCAACCTGTTCGAGCTCAAGACCAGTAACTGGCTGTCGTTCTTCAAGAACGATGACAAGTACGCCCGCGAAAAACTCTCCGGTGACCTGGAGCGCCTACGCTCCTATTACCTGGATCGCGGCTATATCAACATGGACATCACCTCGACCCAGGTGTCGATCACCCCGGACAAGAAACACGTCTATATCACCGTCAACATCAACGAAGGCGCGAAGTACACCGTTCGTGACGTCAAGCTCAGCGGTGACCTGAAAGTGCCTGAAGACCAGATCCGCTCCCTGTTGCTGGTTCAGCAAGGCCAGGTGTTTTCCCGCAAGCTGATGACCACCAGCTCGGACTTGATCACCCGTCGCCTGGGCAACGAGGGTTACACCTTTACCAACGTCAACGCGGTCCCCAACCCGAATAATGACGACCATACCGTCGATATCACCTTCGTGGTCGACCCGGGCAAGCGGGCCTACATCAACCGCATCAACTTCCGTGGCAACACCAAGACCGACGACAAAGTGCTGCGCCGCGAAATGCGTCAGATGGAAGGTGGCTGGGCATCGACCTACCTGATCGACCAATCCAAGACCCGCCTGGAACGACTGGGCTTCTTCAAGGAAGTCAACGTCGAGACGCCGGCTGTAGCGGGCGTCGACGACCAGGTTGACGTGAACTACAGCGTCGAAGAGCAGGCCTCCGGTTCGATTAGCGCCAGCGTCGGTTTCTCTCAGAGTTCCGGCCTGATCCTCGGAGGTTCGATCACTCAGAACAACTTCCTGGGCACGGGCAACTACGCCAGCCTGGGCCTGACCCGCTCGGACTACCAAAGCAAGTACAACTTCGGTTTTACCAACCCCTACTTCACGCCGGACGGGGTGAGCCTGGGCTACAACCTGTTCTACAACGCCACCGACTACAGCGATTATTACAGTGACGGCGTTTCGTACTACTCCATCAACAGTTATGGCGCCGGCACTTCACTTGGCTACCCGATCAATGAAACCTCACGGCTGAGTTTCGGCCTGACCGTGCAACACGACAACATCGAGCCAGGCACCTACAGCGCTGATGAGATCTACGATTTCATTGCACGCGAGGGCAAGGAGTTCAACAACTTCAAGGCCAACCTCGGCTGGTCGGAATCGACCCTGAACAAGGGCGTGCTGGCCACCCGCGGACATTCGCAGAACCTCAACCTGACGGTGACAGTGCCCGGCAGTGATCTGAGTTTCTACAAGATCGATTACACCGGGCAGACCTTCCTGCCACTGAGCAACGCCACTTCGCTGCGTTTCCACACCAAGCTCGGTTATGGCAACAGCTACGGCTCGACCGACGGCCTGCCCTTCTATGAAAACTACACGGCCGGTGGCGAAGGTTCGGTGCGCGGCTTTGAAAGCGGCACCCTCGGCCCGCGCAACACCCCGGCCACCGGCACCTATGCCAGTGCCGGCCAGGCGTATTATTCGGATCGGGACACCGACGCATTGGGCGGCAATATCCTCATTACCGGCGGGGTCGAATACCTGTTCCCGATGCCCTTCATCAAAGACAACAAATCCCTGCGCACTTCGGTTTTCTGGGACGTCGGCAGCGTCTACTCCAACAAGTGCTACCTGAGCACCACCCAGGGTTGCGACGGTGTCGACCTCGGTCAACTGGCCAGTTCCGTGGGAGTCGGCGTCACGTGGTACAGCCCGATGGGACCGTTGAGTTTCAACCTGGCCTTCCCGGTCAAAAAGCCTGAGAACGCTGATACGCAAGTGTTCCAGTTCTCCATGGGGCAGACTTTTTGAACCGGTGAGTCCGCAAGCATTCCACTTCGTTGGCGCACTGACACGATGTGCAGAATGTGGGACAAGCCCGCCCCCCACAGGTTTCGCGCTGCCCCCCTTGCATCATGGCGCTCTCAGTCAACTCTGGCCGCTGTGCTCAAGCATCACGAACGTCCGGGAATTAAAGTCGAAGTGCCAGGGGAGCTACCCCGGCTCACAATTCCAAGAATAGAGCCACTTCGATGAGCCTGAAAAAATCCCTGCCAGTATGCCTGGCACTCAGCTTCGCATCGCTTGCCGTACCCGCAGCAGAGGGCCCTCCACCACCGTCGGTGAGTGAACCCAGCGGTATCAATCTGGGCGGCACCAGTTTCTACGACGGTTTCGCGGGGCCGCCCGGTCTGTCCCACCTGACCTATCTGAAATTCAGCACCGCACGCAGCATCAGGGACAATGCAGGCAAGGATAATGGCGCCTTCGACAATCCGAAGATCAACGTCATCTCGCTGATCAACCAACTGAGCTATTACTCACCCGACACCATCGGCGGTGGTGCACACCTGGGCTGGAGCTTATTGGTGCCCATCATCTCCCTGGACGGTGACTTTGGCGACAACGGTGCCAAGCTCCAGGATAACGGCACAGGGCTTGGTGATGTCACGGTAGGGCCGCAGATCCAGTTCGACCCGATCGTCGACACCCACGGCAGGCCCGTGTTTGTGCAGCGTCTGGCTTTCGACACCATCCTTCCAACCGGCAAATACGATAAACATAAAGACCTGAATCCAGGCTCCAACTACTTCTCTCTGAACCCCTACTGGGCCGCAACCTGGATGCCGGCGCCTCGTTGGGAAGTGAGCTGGAGGCTGCACTACCTGTACAACTTCAAGAACAACGATCCGGCGAGCAGTTCGACGCAACTTTTCGAGGGCCAGCCTGTGCGCGACACCCGGGCAGGACAATCGGCGTGGGCCAACTTCACGGCCTCGTATGAAGTGGTCCCCAACGTATCCGTCGGGATCAACGGGTACTACTTCAGGCAAATATCAGATGACGAGGTTAACGGAGGTCGGCTGAGCAACTCTCGGGAAAAGGTGTTGGGCATTGGCCCGGGCCTGTTCTGGAAAATCAGCGATGGCCAGGGCTTCTGGTTGAACACCTATAAAGAGACCGGTGTCGAGAACCGCGCGCAAACGGATTACGCCGTCCAGATCCGATACGCCCACACATTCTGACCGATGTGCGCCCACTCGTGCATGAGCGGGCCCTTTTACCCGAGGTGATGTTTCATGAACGCGCTCGACTCCATTGACAGTAAAAAATCATTGGCCGCTATCTGCCTGATGATGGTCATTTCCTTAGGGACGTTGCAAATCCAGCCTATTCTGGGCGGAGCCTTTATCGACCAACTCGGTTTGCCGCTGAATGCCATCGGCGCCATTTTTGCGGCAGAACTGATTGCGATGGCCGTCGCCTGCGGCGTTTGCGCCATGTTGATGGCCAGCGTCGACCGGCGTCGCTTTGCCCTGATTGCCTTGCTGATGCTGGTACTTGGCAATCTGGCCAGTGCTCAACTGCATAACCAGGGGTTGCTACTGATCTGCCGAATGATATGCGGCGCAAGCGGTGGCGCGGTCATGGCCGTTGTCTACGCCACCGCAGCCCTGCGCACATCCAAGGATTCGACGTTCGCGGTGATAAACATCGGCAACCTGCTCTGGGGGATGCTGCTCGTGAGTTCCATGCCGGTGATTCTGAAATCATTCGGCGTGGCCGGGGCGTTTTATCTCTTGGCCATCGCCAGTGCCCTGGCGATGGTTGGTAGCTGGAGAGTGCCGAGGAGCTACCCCGAGGCACATCGGGCAGCGAGCGGCTCGATCCCGCCTTTCGGGCTCACATCGATCTTACTGCTGATGCTTTTTACGCTGCTGTTTTTTGGCCATTCCGCACTGTGGGTTTACCAAGAGCGCATCGGTAAAAGCATTGGCCTGGAACCGCAACAGATCGGTGCAATACTGGGGGGCAGCATCCTTGCCGGTGCCCTTGGAGCGGCACTGGCCGGACTTATCGGCAGACGCCTTGGGTTGCTGTTTCCGCAACTACTGAGCTTCGGCACGGCGCTGATTGCGACTCTGGTCATGGTCTATGGCAATACCCCTGTCGCGTTTGCAGTCACTGCCTGCCTGATCCATGCAGTATGGTTTTTCAGTCTGCCTTACTTACTGTCTATGGCGGCCGAGCTGGACCCTTCCGGCCGACTGGCCGGGCTGGGTAACGCCGCGATTTTCGTTGGTCAGGGGCTCGGCCCGTTTGGCGCGGCACTCGTGGTAGGCGAAGGACAGTTCCGCGCCGTCGGATGGCTGGCGGCCTCGGCCTACCTGACAGCCCTGCTTATCTCGTGTCTGCTCGTTGCACGTTTTCGTCGTGACGCGAAGCCTTGCGCAACAGCACTGTCGCCTCAGTCGACCTGACCTGATATCAAACAGGAACCCCGTCAATGAACAATCGATACCCATCTTCAGAGGTTATGCCGATGACCACCCCGTTTCCCCAAACCCCTGAATTTTCCGGCGCGCTCTATGCACCCAGTCGGATAGAAGCCGAGGTGTTCGACCTGGAGATTGAAGGCACCCTTCCCGCTTCGATCCGTGGCGCTTTTTATCAGGTTGCGCCAGACCCGCAATACCCGCCGATGCTGGGCTCGGATATTTTCTTCAATGGCGACGGAATGGTCAGCGCGTTCTACTTTGCCGATGGCAAGGTGTCGATGCGACGTCGCTACGTAATAACCGACCGGTTGATGGCTCAGCGCCGCGAAGGTCGCTCGCTCAATGGAATCTATCGCAACGTCTACACCAATGATCCACTGGCGGCGAAGAACAACACCACCGCCAATACCAGCGTTGTCGCTCATAACGGTGTGCTGCTTGCACTCAAAGAAGATGCCATGCCCTGGGCAATGGATCTTGAAACACTGGAAACCCTCGGCGAGTGGCATTTTGACGGGCAGATCGAATCAGCGACGTTCACCGCCCACCCCAAGCTCGACCCGGTAACAGGAAACCTCTTGGCCTTCAGCTACGAAGCCAAAGGTGACGGCACACCTGACCTGGCCTATTTCGAACTGTCGCCCGACGGAAAGCTGTTGCACCAAATCTGGTTCCAGGCGCCGTACGCGGCCATGGTTCATGATTTCGCGGTGACTGAACACTACGTGGTGTTCCCGCTGATTCCGTTGACGACCGACCTCGAGCGTATGAAGAAAGGTGGCCAGCATTTCCAATGGCAACCCGATCTGCCTCAGCTCTTCGCCGTCGTACCACGCAATGGGCGCGCGGAGGACGTTCGATGGTTCAAGGGCCCCAAGGACGGTTTCCAGGGCCATACGCTCAACGCGTTCGATGAGGGCGACAAGGTTTACGTAGACATGCCGGTCACCGGCGGGAATATCTTTTACTTCTTTCCCCAGGCCGACGGTCATGTCCCGCCACCCGAAACACTGGCGGCCAGCCTGATGCGCTGGACCTTCGACCTGACCAGCACGCAGGAGGACATTCAACCGCAGCCATTGACGGATTACCCCTGCGAATTCCCAAGGTGCGATGACCGCTACATCGGTCGGAAATATGAGCACGGCTTTGTGCTCGCGTTCGATCCTGAGCGCCCGTACAACCCGGCGAATGGGCCGATTCCGTTTCAATTCTTCAATCTGCTGGCCCATGTGAACCTGAAAACAGGCACCACCGATACCTGGTTTCCCGGTGACAGCGGATGCTTCCAGGAGCCCATTTTCATTCCGCGCTCCCCTGATGCGCAGGAGGCGGATGGCTACGTCGTTTCCGTTCTCAATCACATCGCGGACGGTCGCAGCGAGCTTGTAGTTCTGGATTCTCGTGACATGGAGAATGGCCCCATTGCACGAATCAAAGTGCCGTTCCGGATGCGCATGTCGCTGCATGGTTGCTGGGTGCCGAGCAAACAATGAAACCATGGGCGGCCCACTGAAATGACAGGAAGCCTGTGATTCACCAGGCCGGGATACGGCCCCTGCCCTGACCTTCCAAACACTTCACTGTCTCGTATTGCCTGTTCCGGAGGGTCGGCAAAATGCTGCCAAAAATACATAAAAAAGCATAATTCCTGCATTTTGGGATTTTTAATAAATCCTGCTTTACAGGATTAATCTCCACAACTAGATTGAACCTCAACCGCCGCGGCTTACCTGCCGCCATAGCTGCATGAGCAGTGCCGAGCTTCTTTGCTCCCTGCGCATGCGCTGATCCTCTATCAAGGAGCACTCAATGAAACTCGCGAGCTTTATTGTTCAAGGCCGTAGCACCTACGGCGTCGTCGATGGCGAGCATGTCATCGATCTGGAGTCGGTCAAGCAAACCTTCGGCACCGATCTCAAGCAGGCTATCGCCAACAATCGCCTGGCCGAACTGAGCCACGAGGTCCTCGCGAGCCAGCCTCGTATCCCATTGGCTGAAGTAACTTTTCTACCCGTCATCCCGAACCCGGGCAAAGTGCTGTGCATTGGCATCAACTACGCCACACACGTACGTGAAACCGGTCGTGAGATGCCGACCTACCCGATGATTTTCACTCGTTTCGCTGACAGCCAGACTGCCCACCTGCAACCCATCGTTCGCCCGAAGGCCTCGCACAAGCTTGATTTTGAAGGCGAGCTGGCGGTGGTGATCGGCAAACCGGCGCGTCACGTCAAGCAAGCCGACGCGCTGGACTATGTCGCCGGTTACGCCTGCTACAACGACGGCAGTGTCCGCGACTGGCAGAAACACACCATTCAATTCGTGCCGGGCAAGAACTTCCCGAACACCGGCGGCTTTGGACCTTGGCTGGTCACCCGCGACGAGATCGGCGATCCGCAGGACCTGGAACTGACTACCCGCCTCAATGGCGAAGTCATGCAGCACACCAGCACCAGCGACATGATTTTCGATGTCCGCGCGCTGATCGAATATTGCTCCACCTTCACCGAACTGGCCCCCGGCGATGTGATTGTCAGCGGCACCACCGGCGGCGTCGGCGCGTTCCGTGAACCGCCGGTATGGATGAAACCGGGCGATGAAGTCGAGATCGAAATTTCGCGAATCGGCATCCTGCGCAACAGCATCGTCGACGAGCAGTAAGCCATGGCCACACTACGCGAATCAGAACAATTGCCGGCGCAGGATATCGACAGTAAAGGTTCTAGCCTGGAGCGCATGCTGCGGGTACTCGATCTGTTTACCGAAGAGAGTCCGATCTGGGCTGTCGATGACATGGGCGGTGCATTGGGGTTTACCCGTTCAACCATCTACCGCTATGTGCGCGAACTGGCCGAGGCCAACTTGTTGTTTCAGGTCGGGGCCGGACGTTACGCCCTGGGCGCGAGAATCATTACCTGGGACCGTCAGTTGCGACTGAGCGACCCTTTGGTGCGCGCCGCACAATCATTGGAGCCAAGCCTCCCACGCTGGAGCGAGCAGCAGATCTGGCTGATCTGCCGCCTGTTCAAGGACCAGGTGGTCTGCATTCATCAATACGGCGATTTGTTCAGCGAGGTCAGCTACTCACGCGGCTCACCGAGGCCGTTGTTCCTGGGGGCGACCTCCAAGGCCATCCTCGCCAACATGACCTCGCGTCAACACAGCCAACTCTTCCTGGAAAACCCCGATGAGGTGCGCGCCAGCAACCTTGGTCAGACCTGGGAACAGTTCCGCCGCTCGCTGCAGCGTCTTCGTCATCAGGGCTATGTGGCCAGCGCCGGCGAAGTCGACGCTGGCRTCTATGGCCTCGCCGCTCCGATCTTCGATGGCGATGGCAAAGTCGTCGGCAGCATCAGCTGCGTGCGCCCGATTCAGGAACGTGACAGCACTCAGGAAGAACAGCAAGGACAGCAGGTCCTCGCCCTGGCGCACAACCTGTCGCAACTCATGGCTGCACTCGCCAACCGCCCCAAGCCATTGGACTGAGCCATCCGGAAGGGAACAACAACAATGACACCCCTCAAAAAAATCAGTACACACGTCTTGATCATCGGCGCCGGGCCCACCGGGCTGACCCTGGCCAACTTGCTTGGCCAAGCCGATGTGGACACCTTGATCATTGATCGCAAGCCGGACACCGTGACCGAGCCGCGGGCCGTTTCGATCGATGACGAATCCTTGCGCACCATGCAGGCCGTCGGACTGGATGAAGCCGTGTTGCGAGATGTAGTGCCGGGCTATGGCGTGCACTACTTCACTCGGCCCGGTGGCCGCTGCTTCGGCAAAGTCGAGCCCACCGGCAAGTTGTATGGGTTCCCCAAGCGCAATGCATTTCGCCAGCCACTGTTTGAACACACCCTGAAAATGGGCCTCGAGCGCTTTGCCAACCTGAAGGCACGGTTCAGCCATGAGCTGCTGGAATTCAGTCAGGATAAGCATGGCGTGCGCGCACTGATCCGTGACGCAGACGGCGAAACTGTCGAAGTCCATGCGGCCTATCTGGTCGCCTGCGACGGTGGTCGTAGCCCGGTGCGCAAGCAACTCGGAATCGAGATGGTTGGCTCGAGCTTCTCCTCGCGCTGGCTGGTGGTCGACACTGATCAGGATGACGATCCGTTCTGGCAAACACGTGTGTACTGCGATGCACGCCGTCCCGTCGTTGAAGTACCCGGCCCCCACCGCACACGCCGCTTCGAGTTTCTGCTCAAGCCGGACGAAACCGATGAGCAGGTACTCGGCGATGCTCGCCTGCAAGCGTTACTTTATCCCTTCAAGGGCAACACCCCGGCGTCCATCGTGCGCAAGACCGTTTATACCTTCCACGCCCGGGTTGCCGAACGGTGGCAAGTGAACCGCGTGTTTCTCGCCGGCGATGCCGCGCATCTGACCCCTCCCTATGCCGGACAGGGCATGAACAGCGGTGTTCGCGATGCCCATAACCTGGCCTGGAAACTGATCGGCGTGCTGAAGGGCAAAATGGCTGAAACGGCTCTACTGTCTTACGAAAGCGAGCGTCGCGATCACGCCTGGGCATTGATCAGACTGGCCTTGAACCTCGGCGTGGTCATGGCGCCGGCAACTGTCTTGCGCGCTCATTTGATCAGCGGTGCATTTGCTTTGATCGGCCTGCTGCCGCCGTTGCGGGACTATTTCCTGCAAATGCGCTTCAAGCCTAAACCCCGATTCACCAAAGGGCTGGTACTGACCGAAGGTAAAGCCGGGAAAYTGTCCTGCGGACACATGTTCCCTCAACCGATGCTCACCGATGCTCAAGGCCAGGAAATTCTGCTCGATGACTCGATCGGTGCCGGCTTCGCCTTGATTCAGTACGGCGACCACAGCCGCCAACGCATCGACGAACTCCAGCATGGCTTGTGGTTCCACCTCGAAGCCAAGCGCATTCTGRTCCTTCCCGAGCCTGTCAAAAACATGCCTTCGATGCCTGGCTGCACGGTGCTTCATGACCGCCAGGGTTTGCTCAAAGAAATACTGGGCGATTCAAACACGTTCTTGCTGCTGCGCCCGGATCGCTATATCGCCGCCATTTTCGATAAGGCCGGCGAAACAAAGGCTGCCGAATCTTTGCAGTTGCTGTTCGGCATCGCACAGGCGCGAAACCAAAAAGCCGAATCAAGCATCGCGCCAGTCTTTCCCTGAATTCTTAAAGCCACGGAGGTGTTTATGCAAACCCTACAGACCTGCACCCCTGCACGCCTGTGCTACCTGCATCTGGCGAGCAAAGAGCCGCAACGACAAATCGATTTCTACCGGCGCATGCTGGACATGGAAGGCCTGGCACAGCCCGATGGCAGCTGGATACTCAGTGGCCCGCAACGCGCCATGCTCGTGTCGCCCGCCGATCACAGCGGCCTGCTTGCGGCGGCCTATGACCTGGGCGATCAGGCTCGGCTGGGAGAACTGCGCGCCCGCCTGAACGAGAACGGCTGTGCTGTCGAAGACATCGACTCGCCGTTGCTCGAACCGGATGCCTTTGTGCTTCGTGACCCTCAAGGCCGACAAACGATATTTGGCGTGTCCCGCATTGATCCCGGTGTCGACCGTCAAGGCATGCCGGGCCGCTTGCAGCACGTGGTATTCCAGACCACTGAACTGGAAGCCATGATCGATTTCTACGTCAATAAGGTCGGGTTTACGGTATCGGACAATGTCGTCGACGAGCAGACCGGCCAGCTCATGGTGTGCTTCCTGCGCTCGGACGATGAACATCATTCGCTGGCATTTTTCCGCGGTTCGAAAAACGAATGGGATCACCACTGCTACGAAACCAATGAATGGAATGATATCCGCGACTGGGGTGATCGCTTCGCCAAGGAACGCATCACCATTTTCTTCGGCCCCGGCCGGCATGGGCCGGGCAACAATCTGTTCTTTATGGTCGTCGATGCCGATCGCAACCGCCTGGAGTTTTCCGCCGAACTCGAAATGACCGATGCCGCCCGCCAACCCGGTGTCTGGCCGCAGGAGGAGTACACACTCAATTCCTGGGGGCGCGCCTGGATCAGAAGCTGAGCACATTCTTCAGACAAGGTTTTGCATCATCCATGTCCTTAATCGACGCGGCCACCTGCCTCCAAAGGTAAGACTATGACGACTCAACATTTGCCCCTCTACGCCATCAACGGCGACCAATACATCAATGGCACCTGGCGTACAGGTCGTTCCTCGCGGCGCCTGGATGACCGTAACCCCTTCAATGGCGAGCAACTGCTGGAAATGCCACTGGCCTCGATTGCCGATCTCGACGATGCCTATCAGGCTGCATATCGTGCGCAAACAGCGTGGGCACAGCTGCATCCGACACAGCGCAGCGCGCAACTGGAGAAACTCGCTCACGTCATCCTGAACCGCCGCGATGAAATCATCGACTGGCTGATACGTGAGTCCGGCAGCACGCGCATCAAGGCGAGCATGGAATGGCAGTTCACCCTGAACCTGGTGCGTGAGTGCGCAACGTTGCCGATGCAGGTTGAAGGACGGATCCTGACGAGCTACAAGCCCGGTGAACAGAGCTTTGTCTTCCGTGAACCGCTGGGTGTTGTCGGGGTGATCAGCCCATGGAATTTTCCGTTGTACCTGAGCATGCGTTCGGTGGTCCCGGCACTCGCGCTTGGCAACACAGTGGTGCTTAAACCCGCCAGCGACACGGCAGTAACAGGCGGCCTGCTGATTGCTCATTTGTTCGAAGACGCAGGCTTCCCGGAGGGTTCGCTCAATGTCGTGGTCGGTGCAGGTTCGGAGATCGGCGATGCCTTCGTCGAACACCCGGTGCCAAGCCTGATTTCCTTCACCGGCTCAACCGATGTCGGTCGCAATGTCGGCCGGATTGCGACTGGCGGCAAACACATCAAGCGCGTTGCGCTGGAGTTGGGCGGCAATGCTCCACTGGTGGTCCTGGATGATGCGGATATTGATATAGCTGCGCACGCAGCAGTGGTCGGGCGTTTCCTGCATCAGGGCCAGATCTGCATGAGCGTCAACCGGGTGATCGTCGACCGCTCGCTGTATGCGGACTTCACCGCGCTGGTGGTGGAGCGAGTGCGCAAGCTCAAGACCGGCGACCCGGCCCACGCAGACACCGTGATCGGGCCGGTGGTCAATCAGAACCAGCTCGATGGCCTGTTGCGTAAAATCGATGCCGCCGAGAATGCGGGCCTCAAGCGGTTGTGTGGCGGCCCAGCGTCCGGGTTGGTGTTGCCTGCGCATGTCTTCGGTGAAGTCGGGATCGATCAGGAACTGGCACGTGATGAAACCTTCGGGCCGTTGCTGCCGCTGCTGATCGCAGAAAACGAAGCGCATGCGTTGGAGTTGGCCAACGCCAGCGAATATGGCCTGTCCAGCGCGGTATTCACCCGGGACATGGCCCGAGGCTTGAACTTTGCCCGTGGCATCGTGGCCGGGATGACCCATATCAACGACATCACCGTCGACGACCAGCCCAATGCGCCCTTCGGCGGCGAAAAGAACTCCGGCCTCGGGCGTTTCAATGGTCACTACGCCCTGGATGAATTCACCCGCGCCCATTGGGTCACCTGGCAACCGGGGAGCCACCACTACCCTTTCTGATTCTTGATCGATACTGACCGGACTAAAATTGGGCAAGTGTTGACCCATTTGCCCAATCAACAAAAACAATAAGAAAAGAGGCGAAAAAATGAGTCATTTAGCCTGTGTGTCCACCGATCAGGTTGTTCGCTCCGACCGGCTGATGAAGTGGAAAGAGTTCATGAGCGATCACTTGGGTCGCACGCCGGACTACATCAAGCGTCTGGAATCGACGTTCATCGACCCGTTGCATAACAGCAACTTTCAAGGTCGGCTGGAATATGGCGATCTGGGTCAGCTCGGCTTCTGCCGCATGACCGCCAGTGCCCATCGCTACTCACGCCATCTGAGCAAAGCGGTCGACTCACCCGATACGCCGCGCATGCTGATTCTGCAGATCGCCGGCGTCAGTCATTTCGAACAAGGTCGGCACTGCAGCGCATTAGCGCCTGACGAGATGCTGTTGGTCGACAGCGGCCAGCCCTTCAGCGTCACCAGCACTCAAGGTTGCGAACATTTTATCCTGCTCTTCAAGGGGCCGGCCCGACAGCCACCGCAAGCGGGCGATGTTCACCTGAACGGGCGCAATGGATTGGGCCGCATGTTGATGCATCTGATCAGTGATGCGTACAGCCAGTACCCACTGCTCAACAATCATTCGGCCGAACTGATCGGCAACAGCATCGTGGGGCTTCTGGATAACGCCCTGAAGAACAAACAGGAAGAAAAACAACTCGAACACGATTTCCGCTTCTTCAAGCAAAACCGCCTCAAGGCGTATATCGAGCGCCACCTGGCCGACCGCGACCTGACCATCGAGCGCATCGCCAGCGTCGAGCAATGCTCGGTGCGCAGTTTGCACCGCGCCTTTCAGGAGGAGCTCGGCTGCAGCATCAGCGAATACATCTGGCAACGGCGCCTGTCGCGCTGCGCCGAAGATCTGCGCAGCCGGGAACATGCCCATCGCTCACTCACCGACATCGCCTTTGCCTGGGGCTATGGCAGCAGTGCTCATTTCAGCAGACAGTTCAAATCGGCGTTCGGCATGTCGCCCAAGCTGTTCCGCGATACCCAGGCCCGATCCTGACGCCACCTGCTGCTCGCCCATTGTGATGCGGGTGCACAACAGGTACTGGCCCCGCAAAACACATTCACTTGGGAGGTAGATGTGTCCCGCCACAAAGTCTGCGTAAAATACGGCGTCGATGCCGAATCCAATACAAAAACAGACTCATCATCCCTGTGATCAATACCACCGGTGAATTGTGGCTCCCCCCTACTTTCAATGCCTGAATGATCAACCATGAGCGGGAGTTCACGGATCTCAACTGCCCGTACAAAGACGCTTTGCAGGTTGTGCCTGTCGATCTCGCTGCTGATTGCCTGTCACGCGAGTGGCGCGCCCTTGCCGCTCGAACTGTATATCCCGGACGCTCCACCCCTGACGTTCGTCGATGGCTCCAAAGGCCACGGCATGGTCGGCGAGGCCGTGATGACCGCCATTGCCAACGCCGGATATGTCGCGCATGTCCATGTGCTTCCCTGGGCCAGATCGCAGAAACATGTCAGCGAGACTCAGGACATCCTGATCGCCCCTTTGTCACGCACGCAGGAACGTGAAGATCGCTTCACCTGGATCGCGCCGATCATGCCCATGGAGCGTGCTTTTTTCAGCCTTGACCGGCCGGTGAGCAGCTTCGAGCAAGCGAAACAAACCTACCGGGGGATCGGCGTCGGCCTGGRCAGTGCGCAGGAGGAAATCCTCCGTGAACAAGGCTTCAGCGACGAGCAGATCCACCCCCTGACCATTGGCGACAACCCCGCGCAGATGCTCTTGAAAGGTCGCATCGATGCCTGGTTCAACGGTGTCCCGGAGAGTCGATACATCTGGCCGAAAGTGTCTGAACATACACTGCACATGAGCCCCGTCATGAGCAGTGTGGACCTCTACCTGGCTTGCTCGAAGCAGTGCTCCGCCCAACTGGTGCAAGACTTGCGTGCGGCGGTTGAAACGCTTCGCGATGACGGCACCCTGGCGCGCATACAAAAGCGCTATTTGTCGCCATAGGAATTCTGAGGGCACACGGCTAAACCCATTCAAGGCAGGCATCCCTCCTCCTCTGGCACCTGCAATCCCATGAACCGCCGCACTCTATGAGCCTCGGGCTGCTCGCGGATCGCCTGTGGCGAGGCATCCAGCTGAATGTGGCCGTTTTCCATGAAGATCACCCGGTCGGAAATCGACAGGGCAAAATCCATCTCGTGGGTGACAATCAGCAGGGTCATGCCTTCGCGGGCCAGGTGGCTGATGACCGCGAGTACTTCGCCGACCAGCTCCGGATCCAGCGCCGAGGTCGGTTCGTCGAACAGCAGGATATCCGGGTCCATGGCCATGGCC
>NZ_JBFTMK010000052.1:0-24581 GCF_056396965.1 Pseudomonas sp. 05N434 | reverse complement strand
GTAGCGGGCGGCGCTGATCAAGTTGCTGCGCTCTTCCTGGGGGCAGATGATCGAATATTCTTTGTCGAGGATCTGCACGGTAACGCTATTGCTTGAACTCATGAGTCTTGCTCCAGGGCCTTGAGGCGCGAAATCATCGATTCGACCTTACGCCGGGCGATTTCATTTTTTTCAATGAGGTGCGCGCGTTCCTCGCGCCAGGTCTTTTCTTGAGCTAGTAAGAGTGCGTTTTGACTCTTTAGTTGCTCGACTCGGGTAATCAGCAGCTCGAGTCTGGCCATCAGCGCTTGCAGGTCGGTGTCTTCCATTGTGTCCACGTGTTCGTCTGATGGGAGGTAGCTGGCGGACAGCCTTTAATAGTCTTGGCGAGTCTGTCGATGTAGGATACAAGGCCTTCATTCTAGACATAGCGCCGTCTGGCGCCTAGCTACCCATGCCCATTCAGAATTCTCCGTACCAAGCCTTCGCCACCCTGCTGAGTACCAGCGGCCATCCCGTCTCGCCTGCCGAGTTGCACGGCCTGCTGCTCGGCCGTAGCTGCGCCGGTGCCGGTTTCGATGCCGACAGCTGGCTGGCAGACGCCGCCGAGCTGCTCGAAGGCGAGCCGCAAGACAACGTTCGCAACGCCTTGATCGGCCTGCAAGAGATGGTCAAGGGCGAGCTTACCAGCGACGACATGACCGTTGTTCTGCTGCTGCCGAGCGACGACGCGCCGCTCACCGAGCGCGCAGCCGCGCTGGGCCAGTGGTGCCAGGGCTTTCTCACTGGCTTCGGCCTGACCCGTCGCGAATATGCCCTCAGCGCTGAAGCGACTGAAGTGCTGCAGGATCTGGCCGCCATTTCTCAGGTGCAAGACGCCCTGGAAGAGTCCGACGACGGCGAAAGCGACTACATGGAAGTCATGGAGTACCTGCGCGTCGCACCGTTGCTGCTGTTCACTGAAACCAAGAAAACCGACGAAGCAGCCGCCAAACCGTCGTTGCATTAATCGCGAGCCAGGAAAAGCCATCTGCCCATGATTCATATCCCGAAATCGGAATACAGCCGTCGCCGCAAGGCCCTGATGGCGCAGATGGAACCCAACAGCATCGCCATCCTGCCCGCCGCCGCGGTTGCCATTCGCAACCGTGACGTCGAGCACGTTTACCGTCAGGACAGCGACTTCCAGTACCTCAGCGGCTTTCCCGAGCCTCAGGCCGTTATCGTTTTGATTCCCGGTCGCGAACATGGCGAGTACATCCTGTTCTGCCGTGAACGCAATGCCGAGCGTGAGCTGTGGGACGGCCTGCGCGCCGGCCAGGAAGGCGCGATCCGCGACTTCGGCGCCGACGACGCTTTCCCCATTACCGACATCGACGACATCCTGCCGGGCCTGATCGAAGGCCGCGACCGGGTGTATTCGGCCATGGGCAGCAATCCGGAATTCGATCGACATCTGATGGACTGGATCAACGTGATCCGCTCCAAGGCGAATCTCGGTGCCCAGCCGCCGAACGAATTCGTTGCCCTGGATCATCTGCTGCACGACATGCGCCTGTATAAATCGGCGGCAGAAGTGAAGGTGATGCGCGAAGCCGCGCGGATTTCCGCCCAGGCGCATATCCGGGCGATGCAGGCCAGCCGTGCCGGTTTGCATGAGTTCAGCCTCGAAGCCGAGCTCGATTACGAGTTCCGCAAGGGCGGGGCGAAGATGCCGGCCTATGGCTCGATCGTCGCCGCCGGGCGCAACAGCTGCATCCTGCATTACCAGCAGAATGACGCGGTGCTCAAAGATGGCGATCTGGTGCTGATCGACGCCGGTTGCGAGATCGACTGCTATGCCAGCGACATCACCCGCACCTGGCCGGTCAACGGCAAGTATTCACCGGAACAGAAGGCGATCTACGAGCTGGTGCTGGCTTCCCAGGAAGCGGCGTTWGCCGAAATCGCACCGAACAAACACTGGAATCAGGCGCATGAAGCCACGGTTCGCGTCATTACCGCGGGCCTTGTGAAGTTGGGCCTGTTGCAGGGCGAGGTCGATGAACTGATCGCCAGCGAAGCCTACAAGGCGTTTTACATGCACCRCGCCGGCCACTGGCTGGGCATGGATGTGCATGATGTCGGCGAGTACAAGGTCGGCGGCGAATGGCGCGTGCTGGAAGTCGGCATGGCGCTGACGGTCGAGCCGGGCATCTACATTGCCCCGGACAACCAGAACGTGGCGAAGAAATGGCGCGGCATTGGCGTGCGCATTGAGGACGACGTGGTGGTCACCAAAACCGGTTGTGAAATCCTGACGAACGGCGTGCCGAAAACGGTCGCCGAAATCGAGGCCCTGATGGCCGCCGCACGGACACAAGCGGCATGAGTCGAGTCAATCTGGCAATCATCGGCGGCGGCCTGGTTGGCGCCAGCCTTGCGTTGGCGTTACAGGCCGGGGCCAAGGCCCGTGGCTGGAAGATCGTGCTGATCGAACCCTTTGCCCCCGGCGATACGTACCAACCGAGCTATGACGCTCGCTCTTCAGCGTTGTCGTTCGGCGCCCGGCAGATTTATCAACGGCTGGGCGTGTGGCAGGAAATTTCCCGCCGCGCCGAGCCGATCAAGCAGATTCATGTCTCCGACCGTGGGCGTTTTTCCACGGCGCGGTTGTCGGCSATGGAAGAGGGCGTTCCRGCMCTSGGYTAYGTGGTGGAAAACGCCTGGCTSGGCCAATGCCTCTGGCASRGSCTGGACAAGGACGTGATCAGTTGGCGTTGCCCGGCGGAAGTCACCGCCATGGAGCCGCTGACCGACGGCTATCGCCTGACGCTCAACGATGAAACCCTGGTGGAATGCGACCTCGCGGTGTTGGCCGATGGCGGCCGTTCGGGCCTGCGTGAACAGCTGGGGATCGGCATCAAGAAGCGCCCGTACAACCAGAGCGCGCTGATCGCCAACATCACTCCGAGCGAAGCGCACAACGGCATGGCCTTCGAACGCTTCACTGACGACGGCCCAATGGCTTTGTTGCCGCTGCCGGAAAACCGCTGCGCCCTGGTCTGGACCCGTCTGGGCATGGACGCGCAACGGTTGGCGGCCCTTGATGACCGCAGCTTTCTCAACGAGTTGCAGGGCGTGTTCGGTTATCGCCTCGGCACGCTGAAACAGGTCGGCGCCCGCAATTTATATCCGCTGTCGCTGATCGAAGCCGAGGAGCAAGTCCGCCCACATCTGGCGATCCTCGGCAACGCCGCGCACAGCCTGCACCCGATTGCCGGACAAGGCTTCAACCTGTCCCTGCGCGATGCCCAGGCCTTGGCCGACACCTTGCTGAGCAGCGAGACCGCGCTCGGCGATTTCACCACGTTGCAGGCTTATCGCGAGCGTCAGCGTCTGGACCAGAACCTGACCGTGGGCTTCTCCGATCAGGTCACCCGGTTGTTTGGCAGCACCCAGCCGCTGGTTTCCCTGGGGCGCAACATCGGCCTGCTCGGTCTCGATCTGCTGCCGCCGGCCAAGCGCTGGTTCGCCCGGCAGGCCATGGGCCTGGGTACACGTCCCGATGTTTAAGCGGGCGCACCTGCACATCAATATTCATGACGACGCGAGCACTTCGGTGACGCGCGTCGAGAGAACCCTTTACCTGCGGCTCAAGCCGCAAGAGAGACAGGCCTAAAGCATGGAAATGCGCGCAGATCTGCTGATTGTCGGGGCCGGAATGGTCGGCAGCGCCTTGGCGCTGGCGTTACAAAACAGTGGGCTCGAAGTCTTGCTGCTGGATGGCAGCCCCCTGAGCGTCAAACCCTTCGATGGTCAGGCGCCGTTCGAACCACGGGTGAGCGCCCTGTCGGCGGCCAGCCAACGAATACTCGAACGCCTGGGCGTGTGGGACGGCATCGCCAACCGGCGCAGCAGTCCTTACACCGACATGCACGTCTGGGATGGCAGCGGCACCGGGAAGATCCATTTCTCGGCGACCAGCGTACATGCCGACGTACTCGGGCATATCGTCGAGAACCGTGTGGTTCAGGACGCCTTGCTCGACCGGCTGCACGACTGCGACCTCGGGATGCTGGCCAACGCACGTCTAGAGCAGATGCGCCGTTCCGGTGACGATTGGCTGCTGACCCTGGCCGATGGCCGCACCTTGCGGGCACCGTTGGTGATCGCGGCGGATGGCGCCAACTCGGCGGTGCGGCGCCTGACCGGCATTGCGACCCGCGAATGGGATTACATGCACCACGCGATCGTCACCAGTGTGCGCTGTTCCAAACCGCATCAAATGACCGCGTGGCAGCGTTTCACCGACAACGGCCCGCTGGCGTTTCTGCCGCTGGAACGGGACGGTCAGCAGGATTGGTGCTCGATTGTCTGGTCGACCACGCCGAGCGAAGCCGAACGCCTGATGGYGCTGGACGACGAAAGCTTCTGCAAGGATCTGGAGCGGGCCTTTGAAGGCTGCCTCGGCACGGTGCTCAGCGCCGACCCGCGTCTTTGCGTGCCGCTGCGTCAGCGTCATGCCAAGCGTTACGTGGCAGAAGGTCTGGCGCTGATCGGCGACGCGGCCCACACCATCCATCCGCTGGCCGGACAGGGCGTGAACCTCGGTTTCCTCGATGCCGCAGTGCTGGCCGAAGTACTGCTGCAAGCGGCCGCGCGCGGTGAGCGGTTGGCGGATGTGAAAGTGCTCAGTCGCTATGAGCGTCGGCGCATGCCCCACAACCTGGCGTTGATGGCGGCGATGGAAGGGTTCGAACGGCTGTTCCAGGCCGATCCGTTGCCGGTGCGCTGGTTGCGCAATACCGGGTTGAAGATGGTCGACCAGATGCCCGAGGCCAAGGCGTTGTTCGTGCGCGAAGCGCTTGGGTTGATCGGGGATCTGCCGGCGTTGGCCAAGGCCTGAAGCCCCCTCGCCACATTGTCATTCATTCGATTGTGCAACATCTGGTAACTCCTCCACCCAGTGTTCGATTGAGAAGCGAAATGTGAGTCCTTATCATTTGGCCTCACTTCCCCATTTCGAGAGACCGCTTCCATGTTGGCACCCAAGCGTCTACTGACCGCACTGGCCCTGACCCTGATAGGCAGCACCGCCGCCCAGGCTGCCGACGAGGTGGTGGTTTACTCCTCGCGTATCGATGAGCTGATCAAACCGGTCTTCGATGCCTACACCCAGAAAACCGGCGTACAGGTGAAGTTCATCACCGACAAGGAAGCGCCGCTGATGCAGCGGATCAAGGCCGAGGGCGAAAACGCCACTGCCGACCTGCTGCTGACCGTCGATGCCGGCAACCTCTGGCAGGCCGAGCAGATGGGCATCCTCCAGCCGTTCACCTCCAAGGTGATCGACGCCAACATTCCGCTGCAATACCGCGCATCCTCCCATGCCTGGACTGGCTTGAGCCTGCGGGCGCGGACCATCGCCTACTCCACCGACCGGGTGAAACCCGGTGAGCTGACCACCTACGAGGCGCTGGCCGATAAACAGTGGGAAGGCCGCCTGTGCCTGCGCACGGCGAAGAAGGTCTACAACCAGTCCCTGACCGCCACCATGATCGAAGTCCATGGCGCCGAGAAAACCGAGAAGATCCTCAAAGGCTGGGTCAACAACCTGTCCACCGACGTGTTCTCCGACGACATCGCCGTGCTGGAAGCGATCAATGCCGGTCAGTGCGACGTCGGCATCGTCAACACTTACTACTATGGCCGTCTGCACAAGCAGAAGCCGGACCTGCCGGTGAAACTGTTCTGGCCGAATCAGGGCGACCGTGGCGTGCACGTCAACCTGTCGGGTATCGGCCTGACCAAACATGCACCGCACCCGGAAGCCGCCAAGGCGCTGGTGGAGTGGATGACCACGCCTGAAGCGCAGAAGATTTTCGCTGACGTGAACCAGGAGTTCCCGGCCAACCCTGCCGTTCAGCCTTCGGCTGAAGTCGCGAGCTGGGGCAAGTTCGTGGCCGATACCTTGCCAGTGGAAATCGCCGGCAAGCGTCAGGCTGAAGCGATTCGGATGATGGATCGGGTCGGCTGGAACTGAGTCTGCTGTTTTAAAGATCAAAAGATCGCAGCTTGCGGCAGCTCCTACCGGGTAAATACCATCCCGACGTAGGAGCTCCCGTAGGCTGCGATCTTTTTGCGGTTTGCATACACTTCGTTGATTTACCCGAGAGCTTTTCCTTGGCCCACCCCGCCCAACGCCGCTGGTATCCCCTGGTCTTCGCCATCGCTGCGCTGGTCCTGCTGCCCCTGAGCGTCCTGCTTCTTTCCTGGCAAACCATCGATCAGCAGATCTGGTCCCACCTGTGGGGTACGCAGATGCCGCGGCTGCTGGGCAATACCCTCACGCTGGTCGTCGGCGTTGGCATCGGCGTGACGCTGTTGGGCGTCAGCCTCGCCTGGCTCACCAGCCTCTGTGAGTTCCCGGGGCGGCGGTGGCTGGACTGGGCGTTGATGCTGYCGTTCGCGATTCCTGCCTACGTGCTGGCCTTCGTCTTCGTAGGCCTGCTGGATTTCGCCGGGCCGGTGCAAACCCTGTTGCGCGAATGGTTCGGCAGTGGTCTGAGGCTGCCGCGAGTGCGTTCCACCGGTGGCGTGATTCTGGTGCTGGTGCTGGTTTTCTATCCCTACGTTTACCTGTTGGCGCGCACTGCATTTCTGGCTCAGGGCAAAGGCCTGATGGAAGCGGCGCGAGTCCTTGGGCAATCCCCGTGGCAGGCGTTCTGGCGAGTGGCGTTGCCCATGGCTCGTCCGGCGATCGGCGCGGGGGTGGCGTTGGCGCTGATGGAAACCCTGGCGGATTTCGGTGCGGTGTCGGTGTTCAACTTCGATACGTTCACCACCGCCATTTACAAGACCTGGTACGGCTTTTTCAGTCTCTCCACCGCCGCGCAACTGGCCAGCCTGCTGCTGTTAGTGGTGATGGTGGTGTTATATGGCGAGCGCCGGGCTCGGGGAGCCAACCGGGCGGGCAACGAACGGCCGCGGGTCAAGGCGTTGTATCACCTGCATGGGGTCAAGGCGCTGGCGGCGATGAGCTGGTGTGGTCTGGTGTTCGCCTGCGCCTTCGTCATTCCCGTGCTGCAACTGCTGGTGTGGTTCTGGCAACGCGGGCGCTTCGATCTGGACGAGCGGTATGCCGGGCTGATCGTGCACACCCTGTACCTGGGCGGCATGGCGGCGTTGATCACCGTCAGCGTCGCGCTGCTGCTGGCGTTTGCCCGTCGATTGGCACCGACCCGGGCGATCCGTTCCGGCATCAGCCTGGCCAACCTCGGCTACGCACTGCCGGGCTCGGTATTGGCGGTATCGATCATGCTGGCGTTCAGTTATCTGGATCGCGAACTGGTGATTCCGCTGTCGGGCTGGCTTGGCGGCGCGGGCAAACCGTTGCTGCTGGGCAGTCTGTCGGYGTTGTTGCTGGCCTATCTGGTGCGATTCATCGCCGTGGCTTACGGGCCGCTGGAAAGCAGCTTGGCGCGTATACGGCCTTCTTTGCCCGAAGCAGCACGTAGCCTTGGCGTCAGTGGGCCACGACTGTTTTTCAAAGTGTATCTGCCGCTGCTGCTTCCGGGCACGTTGAGYGCTGCGTTGCTGGTGTTCGTCGACGTGCTCAAGGAAATGCCCGCGACCCTGCTGATGCGCCCGTTCGGCTGGGACACGCTGGCGGTGCGGATCTTTGAAATGACCAGCGAAGGCGAGTGGGCGAGGGCCTCGTTGCCGGCACTGACCCTGGTTCTGGTCGGGCTGTTGCCGGTCATCGGATTAATCAGAAGGTCGGCGCATCGAAACGGCTAGGTGTCAGTCCTACACCTTGCGGCTACAATGCGCGGCATTCGGTGCGGTCCGTCTTTCAGACCGGGTTGCTGAAATCGGCTGAAAGCCTTTATTTCAAGGCATTTCACCCCGTACAGCGGCTGTCCGCACCTTCGCCACGCCCGGAAGGAGAAACCCATGGGACAGCGCACGCCTCTGTATGACCTTCATCTCGCCCTCGGCGCGAAGATGGTCGATTTTGGCGGTTGGGATATGCCTCTGCATTACGGCTCGCAGGTCGAGGAACACCATCAGGTGCGCCGCGATTGCGGGGTTTTCGATGTATCCCATATGACCGTGATCGATGTCGACGGCCCCCAGGCCAAGGCCTGGCTGCAATACTTACTGGCCAACGACGTCGAGCGCCTGCACAGCCCCGGCCGTGCCTTGTACAGCGCCATGCTCAACGAGCACGGCGGTATCGTCGATGACATGATCGTCTATCGCCTCGATGACGGATATCGGCTGGTGGTCAACGCCTCCACCCGCAATCAGGACCTGGCCTGGATGCAGGCTCATCTCGGCGACTTCGATGTGCGGCTCAACGAGCGCTCCGAACTGGCGATGTTGGCCATTCAAGGGCCTCACGCCCGGCACAAGATTGCCGAACTGGTGACCCAGTCCCGCGCTACGTTGATCCAGCAGCTCAAACCTTTCGAAGGTCAGGCCGACGGTGACTGGTTCATCGCCCGCACCGGTTACACCGGTGAGGACGGTCTGGAAATCGTGCTGCCGGCCGATCAGGCGCCGGGGTTTTTCAACGATCTGGTGGGCGCAGGAATTTCCCCGATCGGCCTCGGGGCGCGCGATACCTTGCGGGTCGAAGCCGGCATGAACCTGTACGGTCAGGATATTCATCAAGACGTTTCGCCATTGGCTTCCAACATGGCCTGGAGCATTGCCTGGGAACCGGCCACGCGCCAGTTCCTTGGCCGTACCGCCCTGGAGGCCGAGCAGGCCGCTGGCGTGCAGCACAAACTGGTCGGTCTGGTCCTTGAAGAACGTGGCGTTCTGCGGGCTCATCAGGTGGTTCGCATCGCCGATGTTGGCGAAGGGGAGATCACCAGTGGTAGTTTCTCTCCTACGCTTAGCAAGTCGATTGCACTGGCGCGCGTGCCGGCGGCCACCGCCGACCGCGCTGAAGTGGAAATCCGTGGCAAGTGGTACCCGGTTCGAGTGGTCAAGCCGACCTTCGTACGCCATGGCAAAACCTTGATCTAACCTTTTTTGGCGGTCAATGACTGCCGACATTTTTCTTGAGGACACAGAACATGAGCGAAATCCCTGTCGACCTGCGTTTTGCCGAAAGTCACGAATGGGCCCGTCTAGACCATGATGGCGGCGTGAAAGTGGGTATTTCAGACCATGCTCAGGAAGCCTTGGGTGATGTGGTGTTCGTCGAGCTGCCGGAAATCGGCAAAGTGTTCGCTGCCGGTGAGGCTGCGGGTGTCGTCGAGTCGGTCAAGGCTGCGTCGGATATCTACTCGCCGGTCTCCGGCACAGTCATTGCCGTCAACGAAGAGTTGGCCAACAGCCCGGAACTGGTCAACAGCGCGCCTTATGACAGCTGGTTCTTCAAACTCGAGCCAAGCGATACCTCTGAGCTGGACAAGCTGCTCGACCCGATGGGCTACAAGGCCGCCATCGGCGAGTAATGCCCGCTTTGCAGGAGCTGTCTTCGGCAGCTCCTGCAAAGGCCGAATCAAGTCCGCAAGACGGCTTTCACCGCGGCCACCGAACGCTCGACATCCGCTTTATCCATGGCCGTGAACATCGGCAGCGAGACGATCAGTCGTCCGACCCGTTCGGCGACCGGGAACATGCCTTCCTTGAACCCGCGTTCGCGGTAAAGACTCAGCAGGTGAATCGGTGGGTAGTGATAGCCGATACCCACTCCCAGTGCCTGCATCTGCTCCATGAAAGTAGCCCGTGCCGGTTTGCCATCCTGGCGTTCCGGGAGCACCAGTTGGAACAAATGCCAATTGCTGTTCTCGAAATCCGCCGGGGGCAGTTGAGCACCGTACTGCGCTTCGAAGTCCTCGCCGAAGCAAGCGAAGTAATGTTTGGCCAGCTCACGACGATGAGCGGTGATCGCTTCGATGTGGGCAAACTGCCCCAGGCCAATGGCTGCCGCGACATCGGTCATGTTGAACTTGCCGCCCAGCACATCAACGTCCAGCCCGTCGAAACCGCTGCGGGTGACGCCCTGCAAGCGGTACTTTTCCGCCAGCCGCGCTTCTTCGGCATTGTTCAGTACCAGGCAACCGCCCTCCGAACAGGTGACGTTCTTGTTCGCCTGGAAACTGAAGGACACGAAATCACCAGTCGCACCGATGCGCTGTCCGTTCCAGCTCGAACCCAATGCCTGGGCCGCGTCTTCCACCACTCGCAAACCGTGTTTTTTTGCAATCGCGTAAAGGCGCGTCATGTCCACGGGTAGTCCCGCGAGATACACCGGGATAATGGCTTTGGTGCGCGGGGTAATTGCTGCTTCAAGCTGCGCCAGGTCTATATTGCGAGTGACTGGGTCGATGTCGGCAAACACCGGCGTGGCGCCAACTTCCAGAATCACGTTGGCGGTGGCCACCCAGGAAATCGGCGTGGTGATCACTTCATCACCTGGTCCGACGCCGGCAATTCGCAATGCGATCTCCATGGTGCAGGTGCCGGAATTGAACGTACGCACTGGGCGCCCGCCGAAATATTCCGAGAGTTGCGCTTCAAAAGCCTGGACCTTGGGGCCGCTGGTAATCCAGCCCGAGCGCAGCACATCGCCGACAGCGGCAATCGTGGCTTCATCGATGGTGGGTTTGGAGAAGGGCAGGAAAGACAGTTGGCTCATAAATGTGGATACCCGATCAGCGAACGTTTGTAGGCGCCGAGCATAATGATCCGGATTGACCGACAGCGCCACGCCATCCGTGCCGGTATCGACTGCTATGCTGGTTTGACCGAGTTGCATCGACGCTGAGCGCCAGTCATGAGAGAGCCCGTCATGTCCCAGTTGCCGTCCTTGAGCCAGTTACGCGACCCCAATACCTTCCTGCGCCGCCACCTCGGGCCCGATGCCGCCGAGCAGCAGGCGATGCTCGACAGCCTGGGCCTTGGCAGCCGCGTTGAGTTGATCGAGCAGACGGTGCCGCCGGGAATCCGCCTCAACCGACCGCTGGACCTGCCGCCCGCCCTCGATGAGGTAACCGCACTGGCCAAACTGCGCGGCTACGCCGAACAGAACCAGGTCTGGACCAGCCTGATCGGCATGGGGTATCACGGCACCCTCACGCCGGCCGTCATCCTGCGCAACGTGCTGGAAAATCCCGGTTGGTACACCGCTTACACGCCTTACCAACCGGAGATTGCCCAAGGCCGGCTCGAAGCGCTGCTGAATTTCCAACAGCTGACCATCGACCTGACCGGTCTGGAACTGGCCAACGCCTCGCTGCTGGATGAAGCCACGGCGGCCGCCGAGGCCATGGCGCTGGCCAAGCGTGTCGCCAAGTCCAGAAGCAATCTGTTCTTCGTCGACGAAAACTGTCACCCGCAGACGATTTCCGTGGTGCAGACCCGGGCCGAAGGGTTCGGTTTCGACCTGGTCATCGACGCTGTGGATAACTTGAAGCAGCATCAAGTGTTCGGCGCGTTGCTGCAATATCCCGACACCCATGGCGAAATTCGCGACCTGCGTCCGCTGATCGATCATCTGCATGCCCAGCAAGCCTTGGCCTGCGTCGCCACCGACCTGCTCAGCCTGTTGTTGCTGACTCCGCCGGGAGAGTTGGGCGCCGATGTGGTGTTCGGTTCATCCCAGCGCTTCGGCGTGCCCATGGGGTACGGCGGCCCGCACGCGGCGTTTTTTGCCAGCCGCGACGAGTACAAACGCGCGATTCCCGGGCGGATCATCGGCGTGTCGAAAGATGCTCGCGGCAATGTCGCCCTGCGCATGGCCCTGCAAACCCGCGAGCAACACATTCGCCGGGAGAAGGCCAACTCGAATATCTGCACCGCCCAGGTGCTGCTGGCCAATATCGCCAGTTTCTATGCGGTCTACCATGGCCCGGAAGGGCTCAAAAATATTGCCCAGCGTGTCCATCGGCTGACCTGCATCCTCGCCGCCGGTCTGGAACGCCATGGCGTTACACGTGTGAACCAACAGTTCTTCGACACCCTGACCCTGGAGGTCGGTGGCACTCAGACCGCGATCATCGAAAGTGCCCAGGCGGCGCAGATCAACTTGCGCATTCTCGGTCGCGGGCGGTTGGGCCTGAGCCTCGACGAAACCAGTGACGAAACCACCGTGGCGAAACTGTTCGATGTGTTTCTCGGTGCCGATCATGGGCTCAACGTCGACGAACTGGATGCTGAGGCCCTGGCGTCCGGCATTCCTGCAGGATTGCAGCGCAGTACGCCTTATCTGCGTCATCCGGTGTTCAACGCCCATCACAGCGAAACCGAAATGCTGCGTTACTTGAAGCAGCTGGAAAACAAAGACCTGGCGCTCAATCAGTCGATGATCCCGCTGGGATCCTGCACCATGAAGCTCAATGCCACCAGCGAGATGATCCCGATCACCTGGCCGCAGTTCGCCAACCTGCACCCGTTCGTGCCGAAAGAGCAGGTGGTGGGTTATTCCTTGATGATCGAGGAACTGGAACGCTGGCTCTGCGCAATCACCGGTTTCGATGCGATCTGCATGCAGCCCAACTCGGGCGCCCAGGGCGAATACGCCGGGTTGCTGGCGATCCGCAAATATCACGAGAGCCGTCATCAGGGCGCGCGGGATATCTGCCTGATCCCGTCTTCGGCCCACGGCACCAACCCGGCCTCGGCGCAAATGGCCGGGATGCGGGTGGTGATCGTCGAGTGCGACGAGGCGGGTAATGTCGATCTGGAAGACCTTAAAGAAAAGGCCATCGAGGCGGGGGACAAACTCGCCTGCCTGATGGCGACTTATCCTTCGACCCATGGGGTTTACGAGGAAGGCATCAGCGAGATCTGTGAAGTTATCCACCGCCATGGCGGTCAGGTATACATGGATGGCGCCAACCTCAACGCGCAAGTCGGGTTGGCGCGGCCGGCAGACATCGGCGCCGACGTGTCGCACATGAACCTGCACAAGACGTTCTGTATTCCCCACGGCGGTGGGGGGCCGGGGATGGGCCCGATTGGTGTCCGGGCGCACTTGGCGCCGTTTGTCGCCAATCACCCGGTGGTGCCGATCGATGGCCCGCTGCCGGGGAATGGTGCGGTAAGCGCAGCCCCTTGGGGCAGTGCAAGCATTCTGCCGATCAGCTGGATGTACATCGCGATGATGGGGCCGCAACTGGCGGATGCGAGTGAGGTGGCGATCCTCGCCGCGAATTACCTGGCGCAGCATTTGTCCGGGGCGTTCCCGGTGCTTTACACCGGGCGCAACGAGCGCGTGGCCCACGAATGTATCCTCGACTTGCGTCCGCTCAAGGTGCTGACCGGGATCAGCGAAGAAGACGTTGCCAAACGCCTGATGGACTACGGCTTCCATGCGCCGACCATGTCATTCCCGGTGCCGGGGACGTTGATGGTCGAACCGACCGAGAGTGAATCGAAGGCGGAACTGGACCGTTTTATTGATGCGATGCTGAGCATTCGCGCGGAAATCAACGAGGTGCAGAACGGCAACTGGCCGGCGGAGGACAACCCGCTGAAGCGTTCGCCGCATACCCTGGCCGACATCACCGGTGTCTGGGAGCGGCCGTACAGCATCGAGCAGGCGGTGACGCCGGATGCACACACCAAGGCCCATAAGTACTGGCCGGTGGTGAACCGTGTGGACAATGTCTACGGCGATCGCAACCTGTTTTGCGCGTGTGTGCCGGTGGATGAATACCGCTGAAGTCACTCGCCCCGACAAATCAGGGGCGAAAAAATGCCGCTCATTTGGAGCGGCATTTTTTGTTCAGCAACGAACCTTACTTCGAGGCGATGGCATTCTTCGCCAGGATGGCGTTCGCCAGTTCCATGTCCGTGGCTTGCAGGCCAGGGTTTTCAGCGCGGACTTTCTGCATGGCGGCTTCCAGATAGGGGCCGCGAATGGCGCCGTCACTGGCGACAAAGCTACCGGCGTCGTCCTGGGCGGCGACGATCAGCTTGTGATCCCTGGAGGTCAGGTAGGACGTACCGGTGGTGGCACCGGAAGTAAGGACGTTACGCAAAAAGCTGTCATCAGCCATCGCCGAACCGACTTGAAGGGACAACACGGCGACGGTAGCGACAGCAAGTTTGAGACGCATAAAAGGTGACTCCAMTGGGTTTTAACTGCGGCCTTTGATTGCCAATAACCCAATCGAGTTCCGTGACGTTAGTCGGCCCGCTCCACCAGTAAAATCGCCCCTTGTTGTCCGATCACCCGAACACGGCTGCCAGGCGCGGCATCAGGCCCTCGGGCCATCCACACACCGTCGGCGACCTTGATCTTGCCACGGCCATCGACAATCGCTTCAGTGACCACGAACACCTTGCCGATCAGCTCTTGCCCTCGCAGGTTCAGGTTCGGCTGATCGCTGGCCCGCACCACACTGCGCTGACGTCTCCACCAGTACTCCATGGGCGGCGACCTCAGCCTTTCTTGCCGTCGAAGGTGGCCTTGACGATTTCGCCGATGCCGCCGACTGCACCAATCATCGAACCGGCTTCGAGCGGCATCAGGATCACTTTGCTGTTGTTGGCCGAGGCCAGTTTGCCCAAGGCATCAATGTACTTCTGTGCGACGAAGTAGTTGACCGCCTGCACGTTACCGCCGGCGATGGCTTCGGACACCACTTTGGTGGCCTGGGCTTCGGCCTGGGCCTGACGTTCCCGGGCCTCGGCTTCGAGGAACGCCGCCTGACGACTGCCCTCGGCTTCGAGAATCTGCGCCTGCTTCTTGCCTTCGGCGGTGAGGATCGCCGAGGCGCGCAAACCTTCGGCTTCCAGAATCTGTGCGCGCTTGATCCGCTCGGCTTTCATCTGGCCGGACATGGCGGCCATCAGGTCGGCGGGAGGGCTGATGTCCTTGATCTCGATCCGGGTGATCTTGATGCCCCACGGCGCAGTGGCTTCGTCGACGGTGCGCAGCAGTTTTTCGTTGATGTTGTCGCGCTGGCTGAGCATCGCGTCCAGCTCCATGGACCCGAGCACGGTGCGGATATTGGTTTGCAGCAAATTGCGCACGGCATGTTCGAGGTTGTTCACCTCGTAGGCGGCCTGGGCAGTATTGACCACCTGGAAGAAGCATACGGCGTCGATCTGCACGGTGGCGTTGTCGGCGGTGATGACTTCCTGGGGCGGAATGTCCAGCACGCTTTCCATCACGTTGATCTTGCGGCCGATGCGGTCCATCACCGGAATGATGATGCTCAGGCCTGGCTTGAGGGTGTTGGTGTAACGGCCGAAGCGTTCGACCGTCCATTCAAACCCTTGGGGCACCACTTTGAAGCCCATGAAAAGGATAGCCACGACCAGCGCGACGAAGAGAATCAGTGCAATGCCCATAACGGTCCCTGTCCAGCCTGGTTGAGTTGCGATGACCAGAGTGTAGGGCAAAAGGCTTGCTATGCGACTTCGGGGAGGTCATGGCCTATTTCTGCTCACTCTGCGGTGTCACCCGCAACACCTCTTCAATCGTGGTCAACCCCGCCGCCACTTTCTGCGCCCCCGACAAGCGCAAACTGCGCATGCCTTCCTTGAACGCCTGACGGCGGACCGCCAGCAAGTCGGTGTCGGGGTTGATCAGCGCTTTGATGCCATCCGTCAGCTGCATGATTTCGTAAACCCCGGCGCGACCGCGATAGCCGGTTTCGCGGCATTCCAGGCAACCGATGGCGCGCTGGGCATTGGTCGGCAGTGGCGCTTGCCAAGGCCGGGTCAGGGTTTGCCAATCGTCTTCGCCCAACGTCAAGGGGGCCTTGCAGTGAGGGCATAACGTACGCACCAGACGCTGGGCCATGACCCCGAGCACCGTGGCCTTGATCAGGTAATGCGGCACGCCGAGTTCCAGCAGGCGGCTGATGGCGCTGGGGGCGTCGTTGGTGTGCAACGTCGACAGCACCAGGTGCCCGGTGAGTGCCGCCTGAATTGCCATCTCGGCGGTTTCGAGGTCGCGGATCTCGCCGATCATGATGATGTCCGGGTCTTGTCGCATCAGCGCGCGCACGCCGGCGGCAAAGGTCAGGTCGATGTTGTGCTGGACCTGCATCTGATTGAACGCCGGCTCGACCATTTCGATCGGGTCTTCAATGGTGCAGAGGTTGACCTCCGGCGTCGCCAGTTTTTTGAGGGTGGTGTACAGCGTGGTGGTCTTGCCCGAACCGGTTGGCCCGGTCACCAGAATGATGCCATTGGGCTGGCGGATCATGTCTTGCCAGCGGCGCAGGTCCTCGGCGGAGAAACCCAGTTGGTCGAAATCCTTGAGCAGCACTTCCGGGTCGAAGATCCGCATCACCATCTTCTCGCCGAACGCTGTCGGTAATGTCGACAACCGCAGCTCGACTTCGCCGCCGTCCGGGGTCTTGGTCTTGACCCGGCCGTCCTGGGGTTTGCGCTTTTCCGCAACGTTCATCCGCCCCAGGCTTTTCAGGCGGCTGACGATGGCCATGGTTACCTGCGGCGGGAATTGATAGACGTTGTGCAGCACGCCGTCGATGCGAAAGCGCACCGTGCCTTGCTCGCGCCGGGGTTCGATGTGGATATCGCTGGCCCGCTGCTGGAACGCGTATTGGAACAGCCAATCGACGATGTTGACGATGTGCGCATCGTTGGCGTCCGGCTCCTGGTCGCTGGCGCCGAGGTTGAGCAATTGTTCGAAGTTGCCCAGGTTGCTTGTCTTCTGATCGGCGTTGGTGGCGCCGGTGACTGATTTAGCCAGGCGGAAAAACTCCACGCTGAAGCGCTGGATATCCACCGGGTTGGCCACCACGCGCTTGATCGGCAGTTTCAATACGTGGGTCAGGTCGACTTCCCAGCCGCTGACGAAGGGCTGGGCGCTGGCCACGGTGACGGCATCGCGGTCGATGGCCACCGCCAGAATCTTGTGGCGTTGGGCGAAGGCATAGGACATCAGCGGCGTAATGGCGGCGACGTTGATTTTCAGTGGGTCGATGCGCAAGTAAGGCTGGCCGGCCTGCTGGGACAGCCACAGCGTCAGGCTTTCCAGATCGAGGTGTTTACCGGGACGGCTGAGGTCGTCCAGATGTTGGCTGGCGATGAACTCCAGCGGATGTTGCTGAGCATTGGTGGCGTGACGGCGGCGGGCGTTGAGTGCGTGTTCGGCAGAGTCCTGGCTGACAAAGCCCTGGGCGACCAGTTCACGCAGCAAATCGTTAAGGTCCAGCCAGCGGTCCTGAGTGGCAAGTTGAACGGACATGCGGGCTCCTTATGAACAACCGTTCGCAAAGGATAGCTGGGCACCCGCAGACCGTTGGGCCACTACCCGACCAACACGTGTCGGGTTTTTTCAGGGGAGGGGGTCAGCCCGCTGCCTGCGCCGGCTCCTGCCACGCCGAATCGGCCGCTTGCAGATTCACCGAGCAGACGCTGATCAGGTTACGCAGCTTTTCCGCGATCACCTGGGCTCGGTGCCAGCTCAGGCCGTCCATGACGATGTCGATCGATAGCAGATCGTCCAGGCGCTGCACGTTGACCTGCTGCGGCGTCAGAAACTGCAAGGCGAACAGATTGAGCGCGCGGCACAGCAGATCCGGCTCGGCCTCGGCCAGTAGTTGGTATTGAACGCGGCAGTGGGCGTTGCTGACGTTCCAGACATCGGCGCGGGCGGGCGCGGTGTTCACGGCTTCGAGGGGCGGCATGGTCGGGCTCCAAAATCATTGGAGGAATTTTTACATTCGGTGTGGGGTATTTCTTATCTATGATTGGGCTTATTGACGATTTATCGAATCGATCAATTCAATATCATATTAATTTCAGGTTTTTCTATGCATAGCGAGCTGGATGGCTACGACCGCAAGATTCTCGCGTTGCTGCAAGAGGACGCTTCGCTCTCCAGCGCGCAGATCGCCGAACAGGTGGGGCTCTCGCAGTCGCCCTGCTGGCGGCGGATTCAGCGGATGAAGGAGGAGGGGATCATTCGCGGTCAGGTGACGTTGCTTGACCGCAAGAAAATCGGCCTCAACACGCAAATCTTCGCCGAGATCAAACTCAACGCCCACGGGCGCTCGAACTTCACTGAGTTCACCGAAGCGATTCGCGGTTTCCCCGAAGTGCTGGAATGTTATGTGCTGATGGGATCGGTGGATTTCTTGTTGCGGATCGTCACGGCAGACATCGAGGCTTATGAGCGTTTCTTCTTCGAGAAACTGTCGATGGTGCCGGGGATACAGGAGGTCAACTCGATCGTGGCTTTGTCGGAAATCAAATCCACGACGAGTTTGCCGGTGTTGCGTTGATGATGTTCGAGGGCCTTTGTGGCGAGGGAGCTTGCTCCCGCTGGAGTGCGAAGCGCTCCTAATCCGGCCATTGCGGTATGCCAGACAAACCGCGATGCCCGGATTACGACTGCTTCGCAGCCGAACGGGAGCAAGCTCCCTCTCCACAGGTGTTACATGCGCAATAGCATTTTCCAGGCACGATTCTGATACACCGCAATCGCCTGCTGCTTACGCGCATCCAGCGACTCATCGGTGATCGGCTCGTTAGCTAGCAAGGCAAGCTGTTTCAGCTCACCGTACAGGCGATCCATTTCCGGGATGTCCAGCACGCTACGGGCGTGGTGCAGCCAGGCCTGGATACGCTCGATGCGCGGCAGTTGTTCGGCCAGGTCTTCCGGCTGTTGCTGGTAACGCTGCAGTTGCAGCGAGTTGGCTTCTTCGCCCAGAAGGCGTGGCAGCCAGCTGCCCAGTTGCGCGGCGCCCTGGCGATTGCCACGGGTGTTGCGATCGGCAGCCCAGGTACGGGCCAGCAACCAGCGCGAAGTGTTCAGCGAGAACAGGCCCCAGCGCGGATCTTCCAGCTCTTCGAGGAACTGCTCCGGCGCGGCTTTGCGCACGTCTTCGTCGTCCAGGCCGGCCTGTACCAGCGGGCGCCAGTCTTCCAGCAAGGCATCCAGCGCGACCCGCAGATCGTGAGTCGACTGACGCGGCGCGGCTTGACCGAGGCTACTGATCAGCGCGCGCATTTCAGCGAGGTTTTCGACCCAGTCCTGCAGCAGGCGCCAGTGGCCATTAAAGCGATATTGCTCGGCCAGGCGCTGGCTGCTGCCAAGCAAATGCCAGCACAAGGCGGCGAACGCATCGTCCAGTGGCATTTCGGCGGTGATCTGCGGCGCCGGCAAGCTCAGCGAGTAGCTGTTGGCGTCGAACAGGCGATAACCGCGTTCGGCCTTGCTGATGTCGCATGGCATCAGCGGCAGGGTCGCGGCCAGTTCGGCGGCCAGTTCCAGCAGTGCGGCCGGCTCGCCTTCGCGCAGTTCCAGTTCCAGCTCGCAGATTTCTTCTTTCTGCTTGCCGACCACCACGTGGCCCAGGTCCAGCGCGGCTTCGATGACCACTTTGGTCTTGCCACGGCCCCAGGCGATTTCCGCGCGTTCACGCACGAAATCGGTGGTGAAGATGGCTTTCAGGGTTTTCTTGTCCAGTTCGGCCAACTGCTCGGGCCAGCATTCGCCGTCGAGCTTCTTCACGTCGAGTTTGGCTTTGGGCAGGTGCCAGTCGTACTCGTGACGTTCGGACAGACCGGCGACGCTCTGGCCACGGGTCTTGAGGGTCTGAATCACTTCTTCGCCATCGCGGCGCAGGCGCAGGGCAACCTTGGCGCGGGCCAGGTCGCGCTCGGGCGTGTCGAAGTACTGGTTCATCAACTCACGGCGTTCCCAGCCACTTTTGTTGCGTTTCTTCAGTAACGGGTGCTCGCGCAGGGCGGCGAGGGTTTCGCGGCTGACGCGGAGTTTGATTTCGGTTTCTTTCTGCATGGCCGGAAAATCCAGGATCGGGAGCGCAGCCGGGGAAATGTGTGGCTGCCAAGGTCGTGCAGTGTACAGGACTCAAGGGTTGTAGGGTCTGTTGACGCTTGGTGACGGCCGCGACGGTTTATTCCTGTCACCGGATGGCTCTATGATGGACTTCAATTCGGGAGTTGGGAGTCAGCGATGCCTTTGCCGTCCATGAAAGATCAGTTCGCTGCGCTGATCGCCGCGCCGTCCGTCAGCTGTACCCAACCGAATCTGGATCAAACCAATCGGCCGGTCATCGACTTGTTGGCGACATGGCTCGGGGAGCTGGGTTTTGCCTGCGACATCCAGCAGGTCAGCCCCGGCAAGTTCAACCTGCTGGCCAGTTTCGGTTCCGGTCCCGGCGGCCTGGTGCTGGCCGGTCACAGCGATACGGTGCCGTACGACGCGGCGCTGTGGCAGACCGATCCGCTGAAACTGACGGAAGTGGACGGCCGTTGGGTGGGCCTGGGCAGTTGCGACATGAAGGGCTTTTTTGCCCTGGCCATCGAAGCCGTCAAACCCTTGCTCGAGCAACCATTCAAGCAACCCTTGCTGATTCTTGCGACCTGCGATGAAGAAAGCTCGATGTCCGGTGCGCGTGCCTTGGCCGAAGCCGGGCGGCCGCTAGGTCGTGCGGCGGTGATTGGCGAGCCGACGGGGTTGAAACCGATCCGTCTGCACAAAGGCGTGATGATGGAGCGCATCGACATCCTCGGTCAGAGCGGTCACTCCTCGGACCCGAGCCTGGGCCATAGCGCCCTTGAAGCCATGCACGATGCCATCGGCGAACTGCGCGGCTTGCGTCTGGCGTGGCAGCGGGAATTTCGTAATCCGCAGTTCAGTGTGCCGCAGCCGACGATGAATTTCGGCTGCATTCACGGTGGCGATAACCCCAACCGCATCTGCGGCCAGTGCTCGCTGGAATTTGACTTGCGTCCGCTGCCGGGCATGGACCCCAGTGCCCTGCGCGCGGCGATTTTGCAGAAGCTCAACCCTGTTGCCGCACGGCACCAGGTGAAGATCGATTACGCGCCATTGTTCCCCGAAGTGCCGCCATTCGAGCAGGCCGAGGACTCGGAATTGGTGAGGGTCGCCGAAAAGCTCACCGGCCATCGCGCCGAAGCAGTGGCGTTCGGCACAGAAGCGCCTTATCTTCAGCGCCTTGGCTGTGAAACACTGGTCTTGGGCCCCGGCGATATCGCCTGCGCCCACCAACCGGGGGAATACCTCGAAATGTCACGTTTGCAGCCTACCGTGCATCTATTACGTCAACTGATCGAACATTACTGCCTGACGCCGGCGTCGCTCGTATAAATTGCCAGTGTCACTACCCGTACTTATGAGGAGAGCGCGCGTGTCGCCAAGCCTGTTCCGACGATAACCATCAGCCCGCTGTGCGTTTACTGCGTTACTCTTTTTTCGGCTGCTATTTATTACAGGCCCAGGTTCATGCCCGAATACGTCAATTGGCTTCGTCACGCTTCGCCTTACATCAACGCCCACCGCGATTGCACCTTCGTCGTCATGCTGCCCGGCGACGGTGTGGAGCACCCGAACTTCGGCAATATCGTCCACGACCTGGTGCTGCTGCACAGCCTGGGCGTGCGACTGGTGCTGGTTCACGGTTCGCGTCCGCAAATTGAAACCCGCCTCGCTGCTCGCGGCCTGACCCCGCACTACCACCACGGCATGCGCATCACCGATGCGGCGACGCTGGAGTGCGTGATCGATGCGGTCGGCCAACTGCGCATCGCCATCGAAGCGCGGTTGTCCATGGACATGGCCTCGTCGCCGATGCAGGGCTCGCGCCTGCGGGTGGCCAGCGGCAATCTGGTCACTGCGCGGCCGATCGGCGTGCTCGAAGGTGTCGATTATCACCACACCGGCGAAGTGCGCCGGGTCGACCGCAAGGGCATCAATCGCCTGCTGGACGAACGCTCCATCGTGCTGTTGTCGCCGTTGGGTTACTCGCCGACCGGCGAAATCTTCAACCTCGCCTGCGAAGACGTCGCGACCCGCGCGGCCATCGACCTGGGCGCAGACAAGTTGCTGCTGTTCGGCGCCGAGCTCGGTCTGCTGGATGAACAGGGTCGTCTGGTTCGCGAGTTGCGTCCGCAACAAGTGCCGGCACACCTGCAACGCCTGGGCAGCAACTATCAGGCCGAGCTGCTGGATGCGGCCGCTGAGGCATGCCGGGGCGGTGTGGCGCGCAGTCATATCGTCAGCTACGCCGAAGACGGCGCGCTGCTGACCGAACTGTTCACCCGTGACGGTGGCGGTACGCTGGTGGCCCAGGAGCAATTCGAGGTGGTGCGCGAGGCGGCCATCGAGGACGTCGGCGGTTTGCTGGACTTGATCAGCCCGCTGGAAGAGCAGGGCATTCTGGTACGCCGTTCCCGCGAGGTGCTGGAGCGTGAGATCGAGCAGTTCAGTGTGGTCGAGCGTGAAGGCATGATTATCGCCTGCGCGGCGCTGTATCAGATTGCCGATTCGGATGCGGGGGAGCTGGCGTGCCTGGCGGTGAACCCGGAGTACCGTCATGGCGGTCGCGGTGATGAATTGCTGGAGCGCATCGAAACCCGCGCCCGGGCTCAGGGCCTGAAAACCCTGTTCGTGCTCACCACCCGGACCGCCCACTGGTTCCGTGAGCGGGGTTTCGTGCCGAGCAGCGTCGATCGCCTGCCGTCGGCGCGGGCGTCGCTTTACAACTATCAGCGTAATTCGAAGATTTTCGAAAAAGCCCTCTGACTGAGTGGCTGTGATCGTTCCCACGCTCCGCGTGGGAATGCAACCCGGGACGCTCCGCGTTCCATCGAGAGYCGAACGCAGAGCGTCCGAAGAGGCATTCCCACGCAGAGCGTGGGAACGATCATCACTCAGTGACGTATTTGGCGCTGACATACGGCGAATAATCCGGCAGCACCGTTTCTACCTTCCCTTGCTCCCGCAAGAACTTCGCCATCTCTCCAATCGTCTTCGTCGTGCCGCCAATGCACCGCGGTCTGCTGCGCGGCGCTGACCACTTACGAACCGCGATTGAAACGACGCCAATCGACTTTATGGCCTATGGTTTCTCGAATCGCCGTCGGCTCGAAGGCCTGCGGTGGGGGGGACGCCGGTTTGATAGCCGAACGCGAGCGTCGTCGCCTGAGTGGAAAGAGAAAATATTAGCGATACACAAACTGTAACAAATTGACTAGATAGTGCGCGTTTAGCCATGATGGCGTCGCCTTTTCGATAGGGATTGACGCGTACGGGATGTGCCAAAGCCAATGGGAATAAAAAAAGGCTGGTAAATACCCTTTAGGAATTAGCTTTTGGGCCAATGCCGTTATATCCGGTTCGATGAGCCGCCGGCAGGGACTCAATATTCGACGTTAGACCTTGGTCGTAGACACACATGGTTACGATTGACTTGGTAGTCACGGTCTGGCGCTAATCGCGCATCTGTGGATCCAGGGCTCTCGACCCAAGACCAAAGAACACAAAAATTAGAAAACGAGAGGAGCGAAACATGAATAAGTCCACCTTAGCCCTGGCTGTGGCCGTGGGGGTTTTGGCGCAGCAGGCAGGCGCAGCGGGTTTCCTGGAAGATAGCAAGGCTTCCGTCAGTTCTCGCACGATGTATTACGACGCTGACGTACGTGAAGGAGCGAGCACTCCTGCTAACAGACAGCGAGAAGCCGCTGAGGGTCTCAAGTTCGATTACCTGTCCGGGTTCACCCAGGGTACCGTTGGTTTCGGTATCGACGCCCAGGCACTGGTCGGCATCCATCTGGATGGCGGCAGGGGACATCACCCGCTCGGTAACAGCAACTCCTTCTTCCCGAGCGACGGCGACAGGTCCGCCGACGAGTGGAGTCGTCTGGATGGCAACGTCAAGGCGCGCTTCTCGAAGACCGAGGCCCACTTGGGTGGCGCTTTGGCACCTAACTTGCCGATCCTGATCGCGAACGACAGCCGTGTGCTGCCGCAGACCTTTGACGGTGGCACCATCACCTCGAAGGAAATTGACAATGTGACCTTCAACTTGGGTCAACTGGAGCACGCGTCGGGTCGCGCCTCCTCCAACAGAACTGGCCTGGCAGTCGCTGGCGGTACYCATGACAGCAACCAGTTCCGTTACGCCGGTGCTGACTGGAAAGTCACCAAAGACCTCACGCTGCAGTACTACTACGCGAACCTGGAAGACTACTACAAGCAGAACTTCCTCGGCCTGGTGCACGTCTACCCGATCGCCCCGAACCAGTCGTTCAAGACTGATATTCGTTATTTCGACAGCAGCTCCGATGGCAAGAACGGCGACGTCGGCTACCGCTTCAACAACAACAATGGCTACGCCAAGAATCCAGGCGAGGTCGATAACAAGACCTGGAGCGCGACGTTCACCTACACCCTGGGTGGCAGCGCGTTCCTGCTTGGTCATCAGCGTGTCAGCGATGACGGCGGCTTTGTCTTCTTGAACCAGGGCAGCCTGATCGATAGCAAAGGTCGTCCAGAAGGTGCCGGTGGCGCCAGCTTCTACTCGTTCACCGACGCCACCGTGGGCAGCTTCATCCGTGCCGGTGAAAACACCACGTACGGTCAGTACTCCTATGACTTCGCCTCACTGGGCGTGCCAGGTTTGAAAGCTTCGATTGCTTACCTCGATGGCCGAGACATCAAGGCAACCAACGGCGTGGGTAAAGACCTGAATGAGCACGAGACCGACGCGCGTGTGGACTACGTGATTCAAACGGGCCCACTCAAAGGGTTTGGCACGACTCTGCGTCACGGTACTTACAGCGGTAATACCAGCACCGCTGACCAAGACCAGACCCGTCTGATCTTCAACTACACCTACAGC
>NZ_JBFTMK010000051.1:0-14520 GCF_056396965.1 Pseudomonas sp. 05N434 | reverse complement strand
GGTTGGCTTCGCTTCAACCTACATGCGATGTGTTCGACTGCGTCGAACGGCGCTGCGCGCCAATCCCCAGATGAACACCTCCACTCAGCCTCCCGAAGGGGCGGGTGAATCAAGATCAAAAGCGGCAGGCGAGCTAACGCTCGGCCTGTAGTTTGGCGGGTGTACGCCGCTCCATCGTAGGGGGGAGCGGTGCGGCGATCCGACTTGCCCGCGAAGGCGGCCTGACAGCCGATCAGTCCATGGCGGGTGCAATCTTTTGACGTTGGTTTTCAAGATCAAAAGATCGCAGCTTGCGGCAGCTCGCTTGTCTCAGAATCGTTTGAAACTGAGTCAAATGATCGGAATATTGTATTCAGAACTCAGTTTCGTGAGTTTTTGAGACAGCATTCGTGGAGGCGAGCTTGATAGTCGATGATCAACCGCGTGCTCGATAATCTAGATCCGCAGACGTAGCACAAATGAAAAGCCCGCTGCCCCCTTAAAAGGTCAGCGGGCTTTTTGTTGAGTCTGATTATTCCCAACCCATGGAAACGATCAGGTGACGGCTCAGAACAATATCTTCGCCACATCCGCGAAGCGCTTGGCAAAGTGCACGGTAATCCCTTCTTTCAGGTATTCCGGCAACTCTTCGAAATTACCCCGATTAGGCTCCGGCAAAATCAGTTCATTGATCTTCTGCCGACGCGCTGCGATGACTTTTTCGCGCACGCCGCCAATCGGCAGTACATGCCCGGTCAGCGTTAGTTCACCGGTCATGGCTACGCCTTTTTTCGGTGGCTGGTTACGGGCGAGCGAAAGCAGGGCACTGGCCATGGTCACGCCGGCGCTCGGGCCGTCTTTCGGCGTTGCGCCTTCCGGTACGTGGAGGTGGACGAAGGCTTCATCGAAGAATGTCGGGTCACCACCGAATTGCTTCAGATGGGAGCTGACGTAGCTGTAGGCGATTTCCGCCGACTCTTTCATCACGTCCCCCAGTTGCCCGGTAAGTTTGAAGCCTCGGTTGAGGGTGTGGATGCGCGTGGCTTCGATCGGCAGGGTCGCGCCGCCCATGCTGGTCCAGGCCAGCCCGGTGATCACGCCGACGCCGGACAGCACTTGCTCGTTGCGGAACACCGGGCGGCCGAGTGAGGCTTCCAGGTCTTTGGGGCCGAGTTTGATGACGGCTTTCGGTTCATCGAGCAGTTTCATCACCGCTTTGCGCACCAGTTTGCCGAGGTTTTTCTCCAGCTGACGGACTCCGGCCTCACGGGCATAGCCGTCGATCAAGGCCCTCAATGCAGTGTCGCTAATGCTCAAGTTGCCTTTGGATACGCCGGCCTTTTCCAGCTGTTTCGGCCACAGGTGACGCTTGGCGATGGCAACTTTTTCTTCGGTGATGTAACCCGACAGGCGAATCACTTCCATCCGGTCCAGCAACGGGCTGGGGATCGAGTCCAGGGTGTTGGCGGTGCAGACGAATAGCACTTTCGACAGGTCCAGGCGCAAGTCCAGGTAATGGTCGAGGAATTCGACGTTCTGTTCCGGGTCGAGGGTTTCCAGCAGCGCCGAGGCCGGGTCGCCCTGGTAGCTCTGGCCCATCTTGTCGATCTCGTCGAGCATGATCACCGGGTTCATCACTTCGACGTCTTTCAACGCCTGGACGAGTTTGCCCGGTTGTGCGCCGATGTAGGTGCGGCGATGGCCCTTGATCTCGGCTTCGTCACGCATGCCGCCAACGCTGAAGCGGTAGAACGGTCGACCGAGGGATTCGGCGATGGATTTACCAACGCTGGTCTTGCCCACGCCCGGCGGGCCCACCAGCAACACGATGGAGCCGCTGATCTCGCCTTTATAGGCACCGACTGCGAGGAACTCGAGGATGCGGTCCTTGATGTCGTCGAGGCCGGCGTGGTGTTTGTCCAGCACCTTGCGCGCATGCTTGAGGTCGAGTTTGTCCTCGCCATACACGCCCCACGGCACCGAAGTCGCCCAATCGAGGTAGTTGCGGGTCACCGCGTATTCCGGCGATCCGGTTTCGAGGATCGACAGTTTGTTCATTTCCTCAACGATGCGTTTCTGCGCCTGGGGCGACAACACCTTGCCCGTCAGGCGTTGCTCGAACTGTTCGATGTCGGCGCTGCGATCGTCCTTGGTCAGCCCCAGCTCTTGCTGGATGACCTTGAGTTGTTCCTTGAGGAAGAACTCGCGCTGATGTTCGCCAATCTTGCGATTAACTTCAGCGGAAATCTCTTTCTGCAAGCGCGCGACTTCGACTTCCTTGCGCAGCATCGGCAGGACTTTTTCCATGCGCTTGAGCATCGGCACGCAGTCGAGCACTTCTTGCAACTCGCTGCCCGTGGCCGAGGTCAGGGCGGCGGCGAAGTCGGTCAGGGGCGACGGATCGTTGGGGCTGAAGCGGTTGAGGTAGTTTTTCAACTCTTCGCTGTACAGCGGGTTCAGCGGCAGCAGCTCCTTGATCGCATTGATCAGCGCCATGCCGTAGGCCTTGACCTCGTCGGTCGGCTCGGTGGGCTGGTGCGGGTATTCGACTTCCACCAGGTACGGTGGGCGATGGTGCTTGAGCCAGGTTTTGATGCGCACCCGGGTCAGGCCCTGGGCGACGAATTGCAGTTTGCCGTTTTCGCGGCTGGCATGATGGACTTTGACCAGCGTGCCGTATTCCGGCAGGGCTTTGGTATCGAAATGGCGCGGGTTGTCCTGGGGGGCGTCCATGAAGAACAGGGCCAGGGAATGGTGGTCGGACTGGCTCACCAGTTCGAGAGTCTCGGCCCACGGCTCTTCGTTGACGATCACCGGCAGCACTTGCGCCGGGAAGAAAGGCCGGTTGTGGATCGGGATGATGTAGACCTTGTCCGGCAGGTTCTGGCCAGGCAGGGTGAGGCCTTTGCCGGTTGAAGGGTGTTCGTTTTTGTCTGTTTCGGCGTATTCGCTCGGGTCTTCAGGGAATTCTTGCTGGTCGGTCATGGGGCACCTGCGCAATAGGGTATGGATCTTAGATGGGGCAGGTGGGGGGTGGTTTCAATGGCCCTGGCTATTTCAGAGTGTGTGTTCAGGGTTTTGACAGGTGCGGGTGGATCAAGGTCAAAAGCCAGATCAAAAGATGCACGCCGCCCTACWGGGATTTTGGGGATGGCGGGGATTGCAGCGCCCACAAAAAAAGGCGACGCCCCTCACAGGGCGTCGCCTTTGTTTTAACTGCCGCTACCGCTTATTCCGACAGTTTGTACGCAATCACATAGTCACCTTGCTTGGTGCCCAACGAGCCGTGACCACCCGCAACAACGAGCACGTATTGCTTGCCGTCCTTGCCGGTGTAGGTCATCGGTGTGGTTTGCGCGCCGGCTGGCAGGCGGCCTTCCCACAGCTGCTTGCCGTTTTTCACGTCGTAGGCGCGCAGGTACTGGTCGAGGGTGCCGCTCAGGAAGGCAACGCCACCGGCAGTGGTGAAGGTCCCGCCCAGGCTCGGTACGCCCATGCTCAGAGGGATCGGAACCGGCGAGCTGTCGCGCACGGTGCCGTTCTTGTGCTTCCAGATGGTTTTGTGGGTGGTCAGGTCGACCGCCGCCACGTAACCCCACGCCGGTGCCTGGCACGGCAGGCCCATTGGCGACAGCAGGGCTTCGAGGATCACGCCGTATGGCGCGCCTTTGTTGGGCTGTACGCCTTGGGTTTCGCTGACGCGAGGGCCTTGTTTGGCGATTTCGGCGGCCGGGATCAGTTTCGATTTGAACGCCATGTAGCTCGGGTTCACGAAAGCAATCTGACGCACCGGGTCAACCGACATGCCGCCCCAGTCGAACACGCCGAAGTTACCCGGATAAACGATCGAGCCTTGCAGCGACGGCGGCGTGAACATGCCATCGTAACGCAGGGATTTGAAGTCGATCCGGCACAGCATCTGATCGAACGGGGTCACACCCCACATGTCGCGTTCCTTGAGGGTCGGCGGCACGAAGTTCAGGTCGGACATCGGTTGGGTCGGCGAAGTGTGGTCGCCTTCCACCGCGCCTTGCGGTACCGGGATTTCATTGATCGGCACGATCGGTTGGCCGTTGCTGCGGTCCAGCACGTAGATGCTGCCTTGCTTGGTGGACGCGAGCACCGCCGGTTTCACACCGTCTGCGGTTTTCAGGTCCATCAGGGTTGGCTGGCCACCGACGTCCATGTCCCACAGGTCATGGTGAGTGAACTGGAAGTGCCAGCGCACTTTGCCGGTGGCGATGTCCAGCGCGGTCAGGCCGGCGGAGTGCAGTTCCGATTCAGGGGTACGCGCGCCACCGAACTGATCCGGGGTCTGGTTGCCCATCGGCAGGTAGAGCATGCCGAGTTTTTCGTCGACGGCGAACATGGACCACATGTTCGGTGAGTTGCGGGTGTAGACCTTGCCTTCGGCAATCGGCGTGGTGTCGTCCGGATTGCCGCTGTCCCAGTTCCACACCAGTTTGCCGGTGTGCACGTCGAACGCGCGGATGACGCCGCTTGGCTCGTCGGTGGAAACGTTGTCGGTGACGTGGCCGCCAATCACCACCAGGTCTTTGGTGACCGCCGGTGGCGAAGTGGAGTAGTAACCACCAGGGGTGAAGCTGCCGATGTTGGCGGTCAGGTCGACCTGGCCACCGTTACCGAAGTCTTCGCACATCTTGCCGGTGTCGGCGTTCAGGGCGATCAGGCGGGTGTCGGCGGTCGGCAGGAAGATCCGGCGCGGGCAGACGCTGGTCACTGGCGCGTTGGCAGTGCCGGTCGGGCTCTGCTCGGACGCGTAGGCGGCATCATCGTGATAGGTCACGCCACGGCAGGTCATGTGCGCCCAACCCTTGAAGTTCGCCGCGTTCTGCGTGGAGAGCTTCGGATCGAAACGCCAGATTTCCTTGCCGGTGTCCGGGTCCAGTGCGATTACCTGGCTGTGCGGCGTGCAGACATAGAGCATGCCGTTGGCTTTGAGCGGGGTGTTTTCGGCGGTGGTTTCGCCCGGGTCGTTCGGGCCAGGCAGGTCACCGGTGCGGAACGTCCAGGCGGGAACCAGTTTGCTGACGTTCTGCGGGGTGATTTGCGCCAGTGGCGAGTAGCGATCGCCATGGGCACTGCGGCCGTAGGAGTTCCAGTCGCCATCCGGCATGGCCGGGGCGGTGTTGCTCATGCCAGGCACAGCGTCACGGTCCAGTTGGCCTTTGATTTCACCAGGGTTGGTGAACAGGCTGGCCAGCGCGGCGATACCGGCGATGACCACGGCAGCACTCAGCACACCGGTGCCGACCGGGTTGAAGTCGCCGCGACGCAACGGGCGACGAAACCATGGCAGCAGCATGACGATGCCGAGGGTAAAGAGCAGCGCCAGACGCGGCACCAGTTGCCACCAGTCCAGACCGACTTCCCACAGTGCCCAGACGGTACTGGCGAACAGCACCATAGCGTACACGCTCAGCGCCGCATAACGGTCGGCCAGCAGCAGCCCACCGGCTACCATCAGGCCGATACCGGCCAGCAGGTAATACAGCGAGCCGCCGAGCATGCTCAGCTTGATCCCCCCGGCCAGCAAGGCCAGGCCCATTAGTAGAAGCAGAATGCCGAGCAGGGTCGGCAATAAACGGCTTCGACTCAAAGCACCATCAGTGCTCATAGTGTGGTTCTCCGTGACGTTTTAAGTAGTGCCGCGCAAGTTCACTGTAGATGACGATCTGGCGCGGGCATGGTTCATCGAAAAAGTGTTTGGTTGATGCGGTCCTGATGGGAGCAGGCTTGCCAGTTCCCACAGGTTTTATGCGTTTGATCAGAACGATGACTGGATCTTGATCCCGCCAATCAGCGCGTCGTCGACCTTGTCCACGCCACCGGGGTGGCGGATGTATTGCAGGTTCGGGCGCACGGTCAGCCAGTTGGTGACGTGCACGCCGTAATAGAGCTCGCTGCTGTATTCGGTGTCTTGCGGGGGCAGGAACGACGGATCGTCGAAGTCGAAGGCGGCGCGGGCCTGGTTGGTGGCCTCGGCGTTCTTGCGGTAGGCCGGGTTGACGTGGACACGGGCCAGCGCGAAGCCGATATCGTCTTTGGCGCGGGCATCGAACAGGCCTTTGTAGACGACACCGGCCTGGACATAGTTGTCGATGGCGTTGGTCTTCTTGTCGTGCATCGTGGCGTTGGCGAACACACTCAGGCCGCGTGAATTGTCGCTGGCGCGGCTGGTCAGTTGCTGCTGAATACCGAGCCATACGCCATGTTTGCTCGATGCACTGCGGTAAGCCTCGCCGCTCAGGGCGGCCGGCTGGCCATTGCCGTCCTTATAAACGTCGCTGGCCTTGGCGCTGCTGTAGTAGTAACCGGCGCGGTATTCACCCGGCAGGCCATTGAGCTTCGGGGTCCAGACCAGTTCTACCGGCAGGATTGCGCCCTGAGTGCCGCTGCCGCTGAGCTTGAAACCGTTGCCGCGATCCAGATTGGACGGGTTTTGCTCGTAAGCCCCGACTTGTGCGTAAAGCTCGGGCGTCAGGTGATATTTGACGCGCATGGCCCACTGGCTGACGGGCCAGTTGTACCAGATGCCACCGACCCAGTTACCGACCTGGGAGCCGCAGAACGCCAGGTTCTGGAAGTCGCAGGGGAAGCTGTTGAAGTCTTCACCCTCGCCGAAGCGGCCGACCTTGATGTCGAGCTTCTGGTCGAAGAATTTCTGCTGATACCACATCTGCGTCAGACGCCAGGTCTGGCCACGGCCCCAGACTTCTTGCGCCGAGGTGAAACCGCCGACACGCGGGTCGTTGATCCGGTCGTTGCTGATGTTGTTGCCATTGCGTTCGGTGATGGTCAGCTGAAATTCAGCGTCGTCCCAACCCAGAATCTTCTGCAAGTCCAGGTGAGTGCCCAAGGCAAACTGATCGCTGTAGCGCGCGGTACGGTCATGGTCGTAGCCGCCGTGCAAATTGCTGCCCATTTCACCGGTGTAATCGACTTTGAAGTCGTAGCCTTTTTCCGAAAGTTCGGTGCGAGTGCCGTTCCAGTCACCCAGCATCCATGACGAGTCGCTATCGAAGGCTGGCGCGGCCTGGGTGCAAGTGGCGAGGCCCAGCGCGGTGAACCCGCTGATCAGCTTCAGGGCTTTTCGGCTGGACACAGCGGGTGAGACAGCGCTGTCTCGCGGAGTTTGAAAATCAGGCATAGAGAAGGAATTCTTGATCTTTTTCTAAAGGGGATGCGCTGAACGCAGCAGGAATGCAGCAGGGGAGAAGCGTTTCAGCTGGACGGGCGTAAGGATAATGTTCTGTAACACATTGAGAAAGGGCTTTTACTGACATGGATCATTTCGGATTTGGTAACAGTCGGCTGCGACCGGTCGCCGCGGTGCCAGGTGGCGCAAAAAAAAGGCGGACTGAATAGTCCGCCTCGCTATGTTTCAGGGCCGTTAATTCAACAGATAGACCGGGAAGCATTCACACAAATGCATCACCCGTCGACGGACATTGTCCAGCAGTGCCGCATTGGTCGGTTGCTCAAGCAGGTCGGCAATCAGGTTGGCCACTTCGGCGCATTCGGCTTCACCGAAGCCCCGCGTGGTCAGGGCGGGTGTGCCAATGCGGATGCCGCTGGTGATCGCAGGTTTTTGCGGATCGTCGGGGATCGCGTTCTTGTTCAAGGTGATGTGGGCGCTCTCGAGCAACGCCTCGGCATCTTTTCCGGTGATGTTCTTCGCGCGCAGATCGAGCAGGAACATGTGGCAGTCGGTGCCCCCTGACACCACCCGCAGGCCGCGTCGAGTAAGGATATTCGCCATGGTCCTGGCGTTGTCGATGACGCGTTGCTGATAGTGCTTGAACTCATCCCCGAGGGCTTCGTTGAACGCTACGGCCTTGGCGGCGATGACGTGCATCAGAGGTCCACCCTGATAGACCGGGAATATCGTCTTGTCGAGCAACGCCGCATGTTCGCGTTTGGCCAGGATCAGACCGCCCCGTGGGCCGCGCAGCGTTTTATGAGTGGTCGAGGTGACGAAGTCGGCAATGCCGACCGGCGAGGGGTACAGGCCGGCTGCGATGAGTCCGGCGTAGTGCGCCATGTCGACCATCAGGTACGCCCCGATTTCATCGCAGATGTTGCGAAAACACTGGAAGTCGATGGTCCTTGAATACGCCGAGGCACCGGCAATGATCATTTTCGGCCGGTGTTCCCGGGCCAGGGCTTCCATCTCGGCGTAGTCGAGGGTTTCGCTGTGTTTTTCCAGGCCGTAAGAATAGGCGGTGTAGAACTTGCCGGAGAAGTTTACCGAGGCGCCATGGGTCAAGTGGCCGCCATCGGCCAGGGACATTCCCAGAATCGTGTCGCCAGGGTTGAGCACAGCGAGAAACACGGCCTGGTTGGCCTGGGAGCCGGAGTGCGGCTGGACGTTGGCATATTCGCTACCAAACAGTTTGCAGGCACGTTCGATGGCGAGGCTTTCAATCTCGTCGACCACTTTACAGCCACCGTAATAGCGCTTGCCTGGGTAGCCTTCGGCGTACTTGTTGGTCAGCACCGAACCTTGGGCTTCCAGCACTTCTTCGCTGACGTAGTTTTCCGAGGCGATCAACTCCAGGTGGGTTTCCTGGCGGTTGCGTTCGCGGCCGATCAGGCGAGCGAGGGTGGGGTCTAGATTCTGCAGGCTCATGGAGGGCATTCCTTTAAATAAGTGCCTCAGCCAAGGGGCTGGCGCGTGATACGGCAGCACCCGTGACTGGGATTTGCTGGTGTCGGAAAGAAAAATGGACGTGTCTTTCAGACCCTGCCCGTGAAGTCGTAACGAGCGGTCATGGTCGGCTGCCCTCGACGACGGTGCCGGCTTTGCTTTCCCGGGTGTAGGTCAGTACGAAATGTGCCACGAGCCCGAAGATCAGCCCCCAGAATGCAGCGGCCAGCCCCAGGAAACTCATGCCCGAGGCGGTGACCAGGAAGGTGATCAGCGCCGCTTCGCGTTGTTTCTCGTCAGCCATGGCTCCGGTCAGCCCGGCGCTGATCGCCCCGAACAGGGCCAGGCCGGCGAGGGAGGCGATCAGCTCTTTGGGCAAGGCAGAAAACACCGAAGCGAGGGTCGCGCCGAAGATGCCCATCAGAATGTAGAACACCCCGCAGGCGATCCCGGCGATGTAGCGCTTGTCGCGATCTTCATGGGCTTCGCGGCCGGTGCAGATAGCGGCGGTGATGGCTGCCAGGTTTAAGCCATGGGAGCCGAATGGCGCCATCAAAATCGAGCCGATGGCTGTGACCGAAATGATCGAGCGCGCGGGGGTGTTGTAGCCCGAGGTGCGCAACACCGCCATGCCCGGCACGTACTGCCCGGTCAGGGTGACGAGGGCCAGCGGCAGGCCGATATTGATGATCGCGTGCCAGCTCCACTGCGGGGCAATGAAGATCGGGTGAGCGACATCGACGGTGATCGAACCTGTGTTGAGTCCACCGAACGAGGCGGCCACGGCGCAGCCGACAATCAATACCGACAGGATGGCGTAGCGCGGTGAAAAGCGTTTGAAGATCAGGTACGCCGCGATCATTGACAGCACCATGCTCGGCTGCAGCTTGATCGAGGTGAACAGTTCAGCGCCGAAACGAAACAGGATGCCGGCGAGCATGGCGGCGGCGATGGCTTTGGGCAGGCGATTCATCAGTTTGTCGAACGCACCGGACAAGCCGACCACCGCGATAATCACCGAAGCCACCACATAGGCGCCGATGGCCTCGGGCAGGGAGACCGTGGGCAGCATCGACACCAGCAACGCCGCACCCGGTGTCGACCATGCCGTAATCACCGGAATCCTCAAACGCCAGCTCAACAACAGACCGGTAATGCCGCTGCCGATGGATATGGCCCAGATCCAGGACGACACTTGATCGTTGGGCAGGTGCGCTTCCCGGGCCGCCTGAAACACGATGATCAGCGGGCCGGCATACGAAATGATCACGGCGATGAAGCCTGCAATGACCGCTGACAGGGATAGATCCTTTCTGAGAGTGTCCATGATGTCTCGACTTGGCGTGGCGGGCACGCGGTGATTCAGAATTGAGATTGAGTCGATTGCTTCGATTCGAGATGAGTGTATTTGAATGAATTGAGTTGATTCAATAGGTGGGTGAGTTGTTACGAGATGCTTTTTGGTTATCAAGGTGTATTTGTCAGGTTTTTTTTAAATAACTAATTGATTTGTAAATATATTTATTGGTTTGAAAATATTTTGCGTGAAAGATGCTTTTCGATTCGTTCGCCGAATCAATCGACTCAATTTATTGATTGAGTCCATTTATTAGTTGCCTGACCACCCTGTGATATGCTCGGATATTCATCATTTCTACGATGGTAGCGGTCATTCATGTGGGTTCCTCAGCTAAGCGAATTCAACCAGCCGATGTATTTGTCGATTGCCGATGCGTTGGCGCGCGATATCAGCAAYGGCGTGTTGAACGAAGGTGATCGTCTGCCGACCCTGCGGGAGCTGGCCACCACGCTGAATGTCACGCCCGGTACCATCAGCCGTGCCTATAGCGAAGCCCATCGGCGGCGTCTGGTGCAGGGGGAAGTAGGGCGCGGCACTTATGTGCTCAACCAGAAACAGTTGGAACTGCCGGCCAGCAACAGTGCCGTTTCGCTGAATCTTGGGCAGTCTGAGTTACTGGACCTTTCGATCATCAAGCCTTACAGCGAAACCCTGGAATACTGGTTGCGCGGAGCCTTGGTGGGCATGGCCAAAAGCACGGATTTTGCCGATGCCCTCGATTACGCACCCGATGGCGGTCATCCGGCTCATCGCGAGGCGGGCGCGCAATGGCTGCGCCATTCGTTGCCCGATGCACAATGGCAGCAAGTGGTGATCACCGCCGGCGCACAGCATGGTTTGATGGTCGCGATGAGTGCGTTGACCAACGCCGGTGATCTGGTGCTCTGCGAGGAGCTCTGCTACCCCGGCATCATTTCCCTTGCCCACGGACTCGAACGACGCCTGCGTGGCGTGCCAATGGACGATGAAGGGATCATTCCCGAAGCGCTGCGCGAACTGTGCCAGCGTGAGAAACCGGCGATGCTTGTCTGTGTGGCGACCTGTCAGAATCCGACGGCGGCGATCATGTCGCAAAAACGTCGGGCACAAATCGCGGCGTTGGCCGAGGAGTTCGACTTCATTATCCTGGACGATGACATCTACGGTTTTCTGGCCACCGACCCGTCGATCAAGCCGCTGTCGGCGTTTGCCCCGGATCGTTCGGTGTACCTGACCAGTCTGTCGAAGTCGGTCATGCCGGCCTTGCGGATTGGCTATCTCTATAGCCCGCCGAAACTGCTGTCGCGCCTGACCTCCATGGTGCGCAGCAGCGTCTGGATGCCGTCGCCATTGACCGCTCAGTTGGCCAGCAACGTGATCACCGAGGGGTTGGATAAAAAGCTGATACGCATTCAGCGCAACGAGGCCGCCGGGCGGCAGGCGATCGCTCAGGAAATCTTCGCCAATTTCGAGCTCAAGACCCAGCCGTATTCCTACCACGTCTGGTTGACGTTGCCCGAGCCCTGGACCAGCGACGAATTCACCATGCTGGCCCGTGCCAACGGTGTGCTGGTCCTCAGCGGTACCCAGTTCCAGGCCGAGCGTAACGGCATTACGCGCTGCGTGCGACTGGTGTTGATGTCGCCCACCAGCCAGGACGAATTGCGGTTTGCCCTGACCAAGCTGGCCAGCCTGATCGATTCGGACCCGCGTCGTTATTACTGAGCCGGGTGCTATCTCCTGACGTTTGTCCCTCGGATGATGGCCAACTCACCTACAGTTAATTCAGTCTCTGACGAATGCCTCTGTCCGGAGCCCTTCCACCGGACGAAAGCCTCCGTTAAGGTGCGCGGCTCCCCATCCTTTCATCGTTCGAAGGCCCGGCATGACCGAACACAACCCTGATCCCCTGCACGGCGTGACGCTGGAGCAAATCCTCAACGCCCTGGTTGCGCACTACGAGTGGTCGGGGCTGGCCGAGCGTATCGATATCCGCTGCTTCAAGAGCGACCCAAGCATCAAGTCGAGCCTGACCTTTTTGCGCAAAACTCCGTGGGCGCGGGAGAAGGTCGAGCGTCTGTACGTGAAACTGATGCGCACCAAGCGCCCGGTCTGAGCATGGTCATACCCTCGATCGCGAGGCGTCGTTGTGTGGCCGTGGCGGCGATTCTGGGCTGGGCAGGCTTGAGCATTCAGATGTACCTGATTCTCTATGCCCGCTGGAGTATCGCGGCCAGCCTGCTGGGCGGGCTGGTGAGTTTTTTCAGCTTTTTCACGGTGCTGACCAATACGCTGGTGGCGGTGGTGCTGACCTGTGAACTGACGTCTCGCGAGTCGGCGGCGCGACGCTGGTTTTTGCAGCCGTGGGTGAGCAGTGCCATTGCGGTGAGTATCGCGGTGGTCGGCGTGGCGTACAGCCTGTTGTTGCGCCATTTATGGCATCCCGAAGGCTGGCAATGGCTGGCCGATGAGCTGATGCATGACGTCATGCCGCTGCTGTTCCTGGTTTATTGGTGGTTCTGTGTACCCAAGGGGACGTTGCGGCTGCGGCACATTGCGTTGTGGGTAATCTATCCGCTGGTGTACTTCGGCTATACGTTGTGGCGCGGGCATCTGCTGGCGGTTTATCCCTACCCGTTCATTGATGTCGACAAGCTGGGTTATCCACAGGTGTTCGTGAATGCCGGAGGATTGTTGGCGGGGTTTGTGCTGATTTCACTGCTGGTGATCGGGTTGGATCGGTGGCGCACGGATCGCAAGTGAACACTGACTGTGGCGAGGGAGCTTTTGTGGCGAGGGGGCTTGCCCCCGTTCGGCTGCGAAGCAGTCGCAAAATCAGCAAATACGCTGTGCCGGTTAAAACTCCGTTGCAGGTTTTAGCGCCGCTGCGCGACGCAACGGGGGCAAGCCCCCTCGCCACAGAAAGCATGCACAGCGGTTATTCCTCGTCGCTGTCTTCCAGCCGCCAGTAACCGACAGCCTTCACAAACTGCTCGTCCAGCCCGTGCTCATCGAGCAATGCCCGGCGGATCTGCCGCGACACTTTGGTTTCGGTCGCCACCCACGCATACAGATTTCCAGCGGGCACTTTGATCTGTTGCACGGTGGTCAGCAGGTTATTTCTGCCGCCTTCACGCAGCACCCAGATCACATCGACCTGCGCGGCGCTTTCCAGGCGTTGTTGTTCGGCGCCGTTTTCCACTTCCACGATCACCAGTGCGCGCCGATTGGCCGCCAGGCCTTCGAGGCGGCGGGCGATGGCGGGCAGGGCGGTTTCGTCGCCGATCAGCAGGTAGCTGTCGAAGATGTCCGGCACGATCATCGAGCCACGCGGCCCGCCGATGTGCAGGAATTGGCCGGGTTTGGCCTGCTCGGCCCAGGTTGAGGCAGGGCCGTCGCCGTGCAGCACGAAGTCGATGTCCAGTTCCAGCGTGTCCAGGTCGTAACGACGGGGCGTGTAGTCGCGCATTGCGGGCATCGGCCCGTTGTCCTTGCCGGCGCCGAGTACCAGGGTTTCCAGCGCTGCCTGTTCCGCTGCGTTTTGCGGGAACAACAGTTTGACGTGGTCATCCGTGCCGAGGCTGACGAAGCCTGCGAGTTCCGGGCCGCCCAGGGTGATCCTGCGCATGCGCGGCGTCAGGTCGACCACCCGCAGCACTTGCAGGCGACGGCGTTTGATCTCGTGGCTGACACGGTGAATGGTTTGGGATGGCACGATAACGTCGGTCATTCGACTTTCTCCGAAACGGGTTGAACGGTGGGGCCGTCGACGATGGCTTTGGCCGTGTTGTTGAGCAGGTCGCGCACCCGCAGGATTTCTTCCGGGCTCCAGCGACCATGGTGCATTTGCAAGGCATGACGCAGGTTGTGCACCGCTTCATGGATCTCGGCCGGGCGGTCCTGGCCGCGCAATGAGCGCTTGCTGACTTCGATGCGCATGCGCACACCGTCCAGGGCAATCGCCTGCTCGCTTAATGACAGACGTCCGGCGTCGGTGATGCTGTAGCGTTTTTTGCCACCCTCGGCGTCGCCCAGGATCAATTCGCTTTCTTCAAGGAAGGTCAGGGTCGGGTAGATCACGCCAGGGCTGGGGCTGTAGGCGCCGTCGAACATGCTTTCGATCTGGCGGATCAGGTCATAGCCGTGGCACGGCTGCTCGGCGATCAGCGCCAGCAGCAGCAATTTCAGGTCGCCAGGGGCGAATACGCGTGGGCCGCGACCGCCGCGCTCGCGGCCGGGACCCGGGCGTTTCTCGAAGCCGTCGCGGCCGTCGCCGTGTTCGCGGTGGGGGGAATGATGGTCTCTCATTTTTGCTTTCTCTCGTCGTGTTTAGATACAACTTAAGATATATCTTTAGGCTGGCGCAAGCGTTTTTGACCAACGGTCGAGACTGGAGGGCTTGGGGAAAGGCGCGAGTGGGGAGCGCACGGGAGTGACGAGGATGCTACGAAGGTTTGATTTTTAGAGTAATTGAACTAATTATGAAGTTCTTCCGTTTAGTGCTGGTCTATTCGTGTGCGAACAGTAGTAT
>NZ_JBFTMK010000050.1:0-14639 GCF_056396965.1 Pseudomonas sp. 05N434 | reverse complement strand
GCAGTGCCATCCCAACCCCGTGGGACTTTTCCGCGCCCGTCCGGCACGTTGGACGTAGTCGATCCGTCGCCTACACCGAATGGACAGATGGCCACGGTAACGCCAGTGTTGGTGGCCGTGGCGTTTGCGGACAGCGTGATGGTACTGGCACCGACAGCAGTGACAGTTGCGCCAGCTGGGATTCCCGTACCACTGATTGGCATGCCAACCCACATCGATGATGGACTGGTCACGCTGGAAATGCTGTTGCTACCGGACGTCACGTTGCCGGTTGGACGTGCGGTGATGGCGTTGAACAGGTCAGCATAAGTAGTGCGCGATACCGATGCCCCATCCGCAGCCATGAACCCGGCAGGGGGAGCCATGGTGGAAAACCACTTCATTTCCCCGATTGGTGGGGCGAACAGGCTGCTTGCTTGGCCGAGCTGAACGGCATGCTGACTTTTCGTCGCCGGGGCAATCTGGGAGGCTCCTCCAAGTGACTCGATGATGATCCATGCGCCGTTGCCACCGTTTACCCCAGCCTGTACCAGGTACATCAGCACAGCCACACCGACGGGCAACTCGCCTCCTTGAAGAGGTTGCAAACCCAGACCATAAATCGGTTTGGCTGCAAAACCATCAGGCGCATAGGTCGATGCGCCAGTATTGGCATGGGCGATTACAAGGTGCTGGAAGTAGCCAGAACCTGGAAGCGCAGTTAACGCTGGGGAGTTAGTTGCCGAATACACATTGGCCGCGCCAGTATCCGTGAGAAGGGTCGGCTGTTTATTTACAAGACGGATGGCGGCAATGAGTTGATTGTTACTTTCCTCATCCGGGGCAAGGCCCGCCGCAGAAATCACATTGAGTATTTCTTCAGTGACCGCATTGCCCCACTGGGAAGGAATCAAGGATCCCGGCGTCCCAAGCAATGGGTTTTCATCTACAAATTTGCCGCCTACCAGCCCAATGCCGGGCGCGCTAATTGGAAAATCCATGTTCTTACCTCTCAGTCATAATTGATGTGTAAAACGGTGTGTGCCGGAATCTGCCGGCGTATCAAGCATTCAAGGGCGTTGCCTGAGTTAGCCCCGAAACGCTCGCCCCAATAACTCGCGCCAAAACGCCGCCCCAGCAACAATCTCCCACCGGTATTCAGGGTCCACATGAACTGCGCCTGCCAGGTCCCGAAGTGCGCCGCGCCAAACCGCGCCCGTCCCATTCGCGGGGCTTCGAATTCGGTGATGGTGGCGTTGGGATAACCCTGGCTCTTGGCGATTTCGATGTAGTAGCTGATGGCCTGGCTGCCGACTGCGAGCAAGCGGCGGCGCACGGCCAGTCGGCGGTCATCGAACAACGGGGTGGCGCCCAGGCACGGGTCGGGCAGGTTCATCACCCGTTCCCAGTCGGGTACCAATTCGCTGACGCCGGACGGGTCCATTTCATTGAGCAGGTCGGCGGCACGGGCGTCGAGGCGGGCCAGTTCCTGGGCGACGCCTTCGAGCACTTCTTCGAGTTCAGGAACTTGTTCGGGGTCCCAGGCCGGCCCGCTGGGCAGCAGGCTGCGCAGTTGGGCGTGGTATTGCGCGGCGGTTCTTATGCCCCCCATATGCAACCTCCAAACGTAAGCAATTCGCTTTGATTGGCGGGGACATCGGCGACGGGCGAGGTGAGTGAGTGGTCGTATTCACCACTGGTGCTGCTGATGACTTCACGGATGTGACTGATCAACAACTTCTGGCCGAGGTCGGCTTCACGGTTATGCAGGTCTCGCAATTGCGCTTCGACGGCGGCGCGTACTGCTGTGGTGTCGGGATTCACGCTGAGGTGATAGACGACCGGTACCTGAACCGGCCGCTGTACATGCACTTCGGCGGTGACCGGACGTAGGGGCTCGATGTAGGCCTGGACTTCGGCCAGTTGCTCGTCGTTCGGCACCGGCTGCGGATCGTCGTCACGCATGATGAACAGGCTGACCGTGCCCGGCCCCAACAAACCGCCACGGCACCAGGCGCGAGTCACGCCAGGGCATTCCAGGGCCCAGGTTTCATAGTCCTGGGCCGAACCGCCGTGGGGGATGATGCGGTAGGAGCGAATCACCCGCGAGCGCAGTGACTCCAGGCTTTCCCGCGCTACACCGCCGTTGAGTCCCGGCGCCAGCACGGTAAAGCTATTGCCGGCGATCCCCGCTATCGGCTGCACCGGAATCAACGTCATGCCGGCCTCGGCATTGCCCAGGCTGCCGGCTTCGAGCGCGGCGATGGTGGTGCTGTTGAGGCCGTTGCTGGTGGTGCGCGCGGCGGTCACTTTGTAGGTGCGACCGTCGCTTGATTGCAGCAGGGTGTCGACGTCCAGCACGGCACCGGCGCTGGCGGTAAAGCTGACGCTGCCGCTGGCCGCTTGTGCGGATTTGCGCGGCTGGTTCAGACGCAGTGCGGCGATGCGTTCCAGGGTCGATTCATCAGCCTTGTCCGGGAGGATCTGCTCGGCGATCCAGTCCAGGTAGCCATACAGGCCATAGGCGGCGCCACCGAGGGTGCGGGCCAGCACTTGCGCATCGGACTGGCGCAGCGAATCGCTGGCCAGGTCGCTTTGGGTGCGTTTGATCAGCACCGGCAGCGAAGGGGTTTCAAACGGCATAGATCACCTGCCAACTGTTATCAGGGTTGATGTCCAGGCGCTCGCCGTCGGCCAGGGTCAGGACCGTGCGCAGGTTCAGGCGCTGGGCGTCGAGGCGTTCGCTGATGATGTCGATGGCGCTGCAGTGGCCGTCGTCGATCAGCCATTGCAGGGCTTCGCGGGCGTAGAACTCGGCGTCCATCTGGGTCTGGCGGGTCAGCTTGACCCGGCGCAACAGCCACAACCGCGAACCGATGCGGTCGTCGGCCACCGTAGGAAAGCTGTCGCCCCACCAGCCGAAACGCTCTTCATCGTCGAGGGCATCGTCATCGGCGGCGCGGCGCCAGGTGAACAGACTGATCAGCACTGCACGGGTCAGTGCGGCGTGGAGGTTCTGGCTGATCAACATCACTGCCCTCCCGCCGGTACGCCGGTCTGGCCGCTGCCCGCTTGCACGCCGACGTGCACGTGTTTGATCTGGCTGATGCCGCCAGCAATCTGATCGCCGGTGGAGACGATTTTTCCGGTCTGATTGATTACGGGTGTGTCGAAGTTGACTGCACTGCTGGCGCGGATATTCAGGGTGGCGGTTTCGATATCGATGATCCGCCCGCGCTTGAAGTGGATCTTGTCGCCTTCGTCGGTGTAGATCGCCACTTCTCCCGCGGCCAGGGACTGGAGGCGATAGCGACGGTCAGTGACCACCAGCACGATGGCGTGGGAGCGATCACCGCCCAGAAACGTGGCGACACCTTCGGCGCCAGCCAGTGGGTTGCTGGTGAATCCGTAGGGTTCGAAGTGCTCCATGTCGTCGTTCACTTCGCCAGCGGTGAGGCGCATTTGCAGCGATTGAAGCTTGGTGGCCGAGTTGGCGAGCACGACAGTGCCGCGCGCCAGGAGGCGTGTCAGTAGGCTCATGTTGAATTCCTTGGAGGGGCGAGGCCGAAGGCTGCGACCTTTTAAGGGGCTACCTTATAAGGGGCTATCAGGTTTTCTTCGGGGGCTCGGGATTGGCATCGAAGGTATGCGGCGGTGCGACTTGCAGGGTGGTGATCGAACCTTGCGCCGACAGCGAGTAGGTCACCTTGGAAATCAGCATGTCGTCATCGAATCCCAGCACCGGATCCTTGACCCTGACCTGCGTGTTATGACGCCACAGATCGCCGTTGGATTGCCGCCAACCCTGCACCTGATAGGTGGTGGTTTTGGCCTTGCCGACGCGGGTGGCGCTTTCCCAGTTGGCCCGTTGCAATGCCAGATCGGGATTGATCTGCATGCCTTCGTTGATCACCGTGACCCGCCGACGCTTGTAGCTCAGGTCGGCAGACACCGATTCAACCTCGCTGACCGCCGTCCCGCTCTTCTTGTCCGTGCCCTTTTGCTGACCGATGACCCGGTATTCGGAAAACACCTGGCTGTAATCCATCGGCGCGTTGGCCGACAGAATATTCTTGCCCAACTCCAGCGCATCGCTGGCTCGGCCACCACTGCCAGGCCGGGCCAACACCAACCGGCCCTGGGCATCATCGGTAGAAAACACCCGGAACAGCGTCAGCAAGCGGTCGATGGATTGRAACACCGTTTCCCCCGGCACGATGGTGTGACTGCTGAGCCGGGCAGTCTCGGGAATTTCACTGACCACAAAGACCTTGTAGGTGATCGCCAGCGCTTCGACGATGCTCAACAGCGATTGCTCATGCCATTGGTTCGGGCGGTTGGTGGCGGCGCAATCCACCAGGTCCTGAGTACAAGAACTGCCTTCGATGTTCAGGCTGATCTGTCGCCCGTCATAACTGATCGGCGCCTTGAACACATACCCGGTCAGCACCAGATCCTGGCCGATGCGCACTTCACAGGCGTCACCGGGCTGGATCCGCTTGTCTACGGTCTGCCCCGGCCATTGCCAGGTGATGTTGAGCTTAAAGGTGCGGAACTGACGCTCCAGATCCGCCGTGATTTCCACGCTTTTCCAACCACCGTACTCCAGGCCGCCGACCGTCAACGTGACGCGGTTATCCATCTCGTTCATGGTTCACTTCCCGGAGACTTTCACATCGTTCGGCGCGTACCCTGGATGGGTAATCCCGTTGCGCTGAATCACTTCGGTGACCCGCGTTGCGTCGGCAAATTGCTTGTACGCCACGACCAGCGCCGGAAGGCTTTCCTGAAAAGACTTGCTGACCTGTCGTACACCCGACGAAGCCACTGCCTTGAGATGCGCAAGCAGCGCCTGCTTCACATCGTCGATGGCCTGATAATGCGCGGGGCTGGCCTTGTCCAGCATCGGGTTGGTCGCCTCGACCAGCGCCTTTTGCAGTGCTTTCAAATCGTCGGTGACCGGCACCTCCTGCCGGGTGACCGGCAGGTTCGCCTGCTGCTCCAGCGATGGTGTCGACGACAGTTTCACCGGTGTCGACGCGACCGGCATCGAGGCGACCCATTGCGCCACTTTGACCAGCAGCGTGTCCTGCACCAGATCGGCCATGGCTTGCGCTGCGGCCGTGGTGTCCTTGCCGGTGGTGAGCTTCGGCGCATCGGCCTTGCGGATGGCTTCGAGCTGTTGGGACACGTCGGCAATCACGCCACGATAACCCTCCTTCGCGAAGTCCTTGAGCGATTTGATATCGCCGAGCAAGCCCTTGAATTCCGCCGCCACTTCCTTGGGCAATTCCTTGACCGCTTTGACCAGCTCGGTGATCTGCCGATATTGCTCGATCAACGGTTTGAGCTGTTCCTTGATCACGTCATACACCCCGGTCAGGCTGTTGCGCAGATTGGCGATGCCGATTCGCGCGGCCTTGATCAGGGTCATGGCCTGTTCGAAACGCGCCACCGCCGAGCCCAGCAAGGTGTCGGCCTTGGCCAGCAGCACCTTCTGCGTGCTGATCGTGGCCGTCGGAAACGGCAGCGGTTCATCGGGGTAAAACTTCAGCGTAAACGTCACCAGCCCGCCGTCCTGGCGGGTGTGGGTCATGTCGCATTCGCCGACCTTGACCTGTAGCCGCCCCAGCCATGGATGGACCAGTTCACCACTGCCCTGCTCCAGCGCCTTGAGCAGCTTGTCGCGCTGCTCCAGGCAATCGGGGCCGACGATGAACGCCGTCAGATCATGGATCTTCGCCTGTTGGCCAAGGCTCTCGAAAAACGGCAGGTCCCGCTGCGGATACTCGTGCAACTGGCCCTTTTTACCGACCGGGGTTTTCGCCTGATCGACCCAGAAACCGACACCGCGAAAGGACGCCGGCAACAAACGGTCACGCCAACTCATTGGAGCCTCCCAGGGAAAGTGAGCGGTAGCCGATGCGCGAGTTGAGCGACAGCCCCGGTTGATTGGTTTGCGGTTGATCGGTGCGCAGCCCGGCCGGCGCGTTTTCGAAGCGAACCGTCAGGCCGCCTTCGAGTTGCGTGCGATTGTTGGCGGCGCTTTGTTGGATCAAGGCGTTGGAGTTTTGAGTCAGAGAACCGGGCTGCAACAACGACGACTTGAGCGGCAAACTGCCGGGAGTCGCCAGCGCGTTTGAGGGCTGCTCGGAAGCGGCATTGATGAACGCCGCCACCGGCGCAAACTCCCCCTTGCCTTCAGCATTGGTTTTCTTTTGCACCTCGGTGAAGCTTTCGACCTTGCCGGTAATTTGGGCGATAAAACCACCAAAGCTACCGCCAAGCATCTCCTGGATGGGCGCCAGAATGGCCCGGAGCTTTTCCGCTTTTTCACTGAAAAACTGAACCACGGATGCCCATGTTTCGCTCAGTGCATCCAAGGGCGACCAAGTGAACAGCCCGCTGAGGTAGGAAAAGAACGCCTGCGCTCCAAGCTTGATCGACTCCCAGTAGCCCGAGAACATGGCAGGGACCTGATCCCAAGCGGCGGCAATGGCGTCCAGCGGCACCCAGTCGAACAGGCTGCGCAGTTTCTCCTTCACCGGCACAGTCAGTGCCACGAGCAGATCCCAGATCGCCGCAAACAAACCGACAACGGCCCCCCAGTTGTTCAGGATCATTCCGTAGGGCGTCCAGGCAAACCACGCCTTGAGGAAGTCGAATCCTGCACTCACGACTGCTTTGACTTGATCAAAAATTGCCGAGAAAACGCCGCTGATCGGAGCCCAATAACCGACAACCTTTTGCCAGAGCCCGGCGAAAAACGTCGAAATCGGCTCCCAGTTGGTAATGATCACACCGGCCGCCATGGCAATGCCCATGGCAATCAGCATGATGGGATTGGTCTTGAGCACCATGCTCATCAGATCGAACACTTGCGTCGCGCCGGTCACGGCCGTTTGCATTGCCGAAAATGCGATGGCACCTGCCGCCAACCCTTCGACCAGTTTCGGGTTGTCATCAAGCAGGCTGCCAAATCCTACCAACAACGGTTGAAGACCTGCCGTTATGGTCGCGACAGCAGGCTGCAAGGCCGTGTTGGCCGCGATCGACACCTGCTCCATCGAGCGACTGAACACATTCATGTTTTGCGTAGCGCTCACCGGCGCTTTCGGCAAATCAACGCCTTCGGCTGCTTCATTGACTTCGGTCAATTTGCCCTTGAACGCGTCGGACACCTTGATCGCATCCATGAACGGCGTGATCACGCTACCGCCCTTGAACAAGCCGCTGATGTCCAGTTTGCCGAGGCCTGTCTGCTCCAGATTTTTCTTGAAGCTCTCGACTTTTTCCCGAAGGGCGCCGAGTTTGGGTGACAGTTCATCGATGCCCGTGAGCAGCACCGATGTTTTCCCTTTCGTTTGTGTGTCTGCCATCACTGCACCTGCTGCATCGCATTGATCCGTTGCGCGTGCTCCAGCGATTCGCGGAGCACATCCAGTGGCCTGGCCATCATCTGTTCGGGGTCAACCTTCCAGAACCAGGCCAGGTCATAGGCGACTGCGATCAGGTCGGTGATGGCTCCGACGCCGCACTCATGAAAAAACTCGCGACCGCCCAACTCAGCGTGTTGAGGTCAGCCAGATCCAGCTGGTTGACCGAAGACGGCGGGATGCCGGCGCACACGGCGATGTATTTGGCCGCGACGTCCATGTCGAGGCTGACCTCTTCGCTCTTGTCGATCTTGTACGGCAACGCCTTGATCGCCCGCACTTCCTGCACCGTCGGGCGGCGCAGGTTGAGCTCGGTCAAGGGCTCGCCGTGGGCTTCGATCGCAACTTGAAGCTTCACGGCGTTGCTCATTGCCAGGCCCCCTTGATGCCTTCGAATTTCAGTTCGATGGTGGCGTCATCGCCTTTGGATACCGGCTCTTCCACCAGATAGGCGCCGGCCAGTACGTAGACTTTGCCGTTGCTGAATTCGCAAGTGACGGTCATGTCGGAGCCTGCGATCAGTTGCTTGAGCGGGAAGTCTGCGGTGTGCAGCGCCGTCACTTTGAACGACGGCGCGATGTCGGTTTCCTTGTAGAAGCCGGGCACGACGGTTTCCCGTTTAACGGCCATCAATGGCGCTTCGCAGCCGCCGTTGATGGTCAATTGAGCGCCGTCCACTTTGACGTAGCAGGTGCCCGCAATCAGTTGACCCATGGTGTTTCTCCCTTCAAATAAAAAGCCCACACGCGGTGGGCCGAATTCACACAGTCAAAGGCAGCGATCAGGCTGCGTCGTCGTATTGCAGACGGAACTGGTTGAGCAGCGCGAACACGCGCAGGCCGTTGATGTAGTCCGGCGGGAACAGCACATTGACCCGGCTCGGGTCCTGGGTGTCGCGCTCGACGATCAGGTGTTCGGCGAACAGCTCGGCGTTTTCCACATGGCCTTCCAGTTCGAGCTTGGCGTACTGGGCGATCAGCTCACCGCGAATGGTGCTCGGGGTAACGATTGGCTGGCCGGCGCCGAAACGGGTGCCGTCGGAGGCCAGTTTGTGGCGACCGTATTTGCTGGTGATCACGCTTTGCAGACGACGCACGATGAACGCCGACTGGTGCATGGTTTCGCTGTCCAGGTAGGAGTTGTCTGCCTGGCCGTAGGCGTTCTTCTGATAGGTGGTGATCGAACGCTGAATGCGCACGTAGCCGCCTTCGTAGTACGCAGTGGCGATGCCGTAGTTGAGCAACGACTGACGCTCGGTCAGGGTGAACCGCTCGCTCGCCGGAGCCGGGTCGAGACCTGGCAGGCTGCCGCTTTGGGTCGGACGGCTGGCGTCGGCCGAGATGAACACCGAGGTGCGCGCAGCCAGTGCGGCGGCCTGCACCCAGAACGGTTGCGGTACACCCGGTTCCAGCGCCTGGATGGTCATGTGCTGGTCGTTACGCGCTTGACCTGCCGCCACCAGCGTACCGACGGTGCCGCGTTTGGCACTGTAGACGTGACCGAACAACTGCTTGGCCCAGGACCAACGACCGGTGCTGTCATCCATGACCGCTTGCCAGGTGTTGAGCGTCGACAGATCCGACCACGGCATGCAGATGAACTCGAACGGTTCATCGCCCAGCGCCGCCACGGCAGCCACTTGATCCGGTACACCGGCGCCGCCGGTCATGGCGGTGATGGCCGAGGTCAGGCCCGCCGGGGTTTCTTCGCCGTTGCTCTTGCCCAGGCGGTTGAATTGCRGGCTGATGTCGTTGCCGCTGTCACCAGTCCATTTGGCGCTCAGGGTGACCACACCTCCGACCGCCGCCGCAGTGACCGGCAGATCGGCGCTGGCATTGATTTTCAGGGCCAGGGCGGTGGCCGCTTGCGCCGCGGTGGCGCCGTTGACGATGGCTGCCTGAACGCGAACGCCGCCGACGTACAGGTTGAGCACGCCGCTTTGGGTCGCCGCACCGGTCAGAGTCAGCACGCCTTTGGCAATGCTGCCTTCGGTGCTGTGCAGCGGCAGGCACCAGATCTCGCCGATCGGGTCGGTCTTGCGCCAGGTTTCGTACATCGAGGCGAGCATCGAGCCCTGGCCGCCAATGCTTTTGGCCAGCGCCACGCTGGACACCAGCACCAGTTTGCCGGCATCGGCCGGCGCAATGTTGTCGTTGACCTGAGCGACGATCAGGCGGCGCATGGCCGACGAGGCGCTATTGGCGGCCGAGTTGTCCATTTCGGCATAGAACAGCGGAACACGAATGTCCGCGGGGATGTTGCTGAATCCGATCGCCATTATTTGGCTCCCTGTGGTTTCGCCGCTTTCACGGCTTTGGTAGTGATATCGCCATCGGCCAGACGTCGACGCCACCAGGCGTTGTCCGGCACTTCACGGCCCTCGAGGGGCAACAGATCGCCCGCTTCCGGATCCGGCACGACACGGCCCGGGACCGGCAGCACGCTGATGCGTTTGCTCATGGGGTTACGTCTCCAGAGAAAGTCAGTTCCAGGCGCCCGTCGGGGCCTGGGCGTTGCAGATTGGGGTCCGCCGGGTCGATCGCATCGACCCGCACGGTGACCCCGGTAAAGGACGACAAGCCGTCCAGTTCACGCTCGTGCCAGCTCTGCGCCGGTTGCCCCGGCAAATTGCGGCCGAGCTGGAATTCGGTGAAAAAGCGCAGGCGATAGAGCACACGGCTGCTGTTGATGGAAACCACTTCGCCGCCGTCGTAGGCGATGGCGCTGTAGTCGTTACCAGGCTTGAAACCCACCAGTGCGCGCCACAGTTCGGCGCGCAGGTCGTGCAGTTGATCCAGCGCTGCAACGGCGTCCGCGGTGTCGAGCACCAGGGTGACTTCGAAGCGGTCGCGGATCGGTTGCAGCATCAGGTTTTGCGCCACGCTTTTGCTCGCCACATCGGCGATGGGGACGACGTAGGCGCAAGGCGTGGCGAGCAGGTTGCTGGCTTGCAGGGTGGCGAGGTCGATGCCCGCGGCCACACGATTGGCCAGGGTCGGGCATTGCGCACGCAGTTGCGTGAGGATCGGCGTGATCTTCATGAGGGCGCTCCAATATTTTTTGAGGGTGCGATTGAACCTGTGGGAGCGGGCTTGCCCGCGATAGCGGTGGGTCAGGCAACATTGATGTTGAGTGTGCTGCCGTCTTCGCGGGCAAGCCCGCTCCCACAAGGGATGTGCGTCAGGCCTTGGCGTCCAGGCAGGTCGCGTCAATCTTGCAGCGATAGCTTTTTTCCCGGTCRCCGGTGGCGGTGACCTTGTCGATCGACCATCGACCACGCATGAAATCCGGCCAGGTGGGGTCCAGCAGCACGACCCCTTCAGCGGACAACCCCGGATTGCCAGGGCATTCGATCGTCACCTTGAGTGCTTCGCGCATCATCCGGCGGGTCTCGCCTTCGGCGGCGGCCTGGGCATCGTCTGCGCTCTGAAAACGCTGGCGGAGGGTCTTGAACGGTGCGATGCCACTCTCCTCGACACGCACTTTGCCGGCCGCCGCGTCCCACCAACTGGTCTTGCAGCCCTGGTATTTCGCCCGGGCGGTTTCATCCAGAACGGCGGAGATAAAGGCGTGATCGCCTGGGCGATTGTTGCTCGTCACCGACAGCTTTATGGTCGGCAGAACTTTGCCTGATAACGATTTCGCCTGGCCGCGCCGTGCCAGCACATACAGCTCGTTGACCGGTTTGGCGACGGCGTCATGCAGGTAGGCCAATCGCGTCAGAAAACCCATGTCGGTTTCGTTGGACTGGTCGATGTGCGCGATTTTTATCAGTGACAGGTCCGGGGCCACACGAGGGGAAAACCCGTGCCTAGATGTCAACTGGCGAAACAGCGCACCCAAGGTCGTCGGACCATGGCTGACCGATCGGCGCTGTTTGAACCCGGTCTGATCCGCCGCACTGAACGGCGCCGCCGTGGCCACCAGCGTCAGACGCAGAGGGAACAGCGTCGGCGTGCGTCGGGTAATGACGAACTCGCCTTTATCCACCAGCCCCGACTCCAGATAACCGACCCGCAGACCGATTTTCCCGCCCAGGCTGGGCAACCCTTCAAGCCCATCCAGACTGATCACGAGCGTCAGTTGATCGGACTCGATCCCCGCTGCGTCGATGTGCGTCCAACTGAGCAATCGTTCGTTGAGCAGCGCAGCGTTTGCGCCGTAAATTTCTACCGCAGGCGTGAAACCCAGTGACATGCTGCCTCCTTAATCCCAGGCCGAAACCGGTGTGGGTGCGACGGGTTTCGAATCCACTTCCGGCAGCACAACCCACACACCCGCCGGCAATATCGGCCCCCATTCGGCAAGCTCCGGATTAAGACGCCAAAGCACTTCCTCGGTGGCATCGTCACAACGCTCAAGCTCGCGGTACAGCAACAGATTCACCGAATCACCGGCGATACTTCGAACCCTACGCATTGGCGAACTCCGTCAACTCGATAATCCAATCGACCACCATCGCGGTGCCGTCATCAAGGATGTTGTTTTGGGTTTCCGACACCTTGTTGATCTGCCACAGGCCCCAGTTGCGGCCRATGCCGTCAACCAAGGGCAAAGGGATGCGCAGCGCCTGCAAGGCACGCAGCTCATCGAGCCGATCCATGGCGGTCGCGTACATCGACTTGCCTGTTATCGTCAGCCCTTGCAGGCCTTGGCCGACCTGACTGGATTTGGGTTTGCTGGTGAGGATGTCGATGCTTTTCCAGCCGCCGTCCGAGGTGTGCAGCAGGGTGTGGTAAGCGAAGKTTCTGGACAGGCCGAAAATGAAACTGCCGAGTGCCATTTGCTGACGCATCACGTACCTCCGTCAGTCAGGGCCGCATCACTTCGCATGGCGAGTGAGTTGGGCATGGTCATGAGTCCGAATTGGCCCGTGATCTGTTGCACAACCAGGTTCGCCAATTGACTGGCGCTAGCCTGATCCTGGCCATTGATATAGATGTTCGCGTTAACCGTGTTCTGTTGATTACTCGTCTGGGCGTTGGTCAGGTCTTTGCTGACCTGATCTGGAGCGGCGAGCTTGTCGGCGGGTGTAGCGAGTTTCTCACCCAGCCATTCCCCTCCCCAACTGCCCGCCATCCCCCCCAACAAACCACCGATTACGCCACCGACCGCCGTGCCCAGAACAGGCACCACACTGCCGATCATGGCACCGGCAGCAGCACCGGCATAAGTGCCGGCGAGCCCACCACCGGCTGAGCCCAGCGCCCCGCCGACCGCTTTGGTATCACCCGCCTGCAAGCCTTTGACGGCATCGTAACCAGCACTGAGCAGCATCAGCGGCGCGACCCGTCTGGTGACTGCCGAGCCCATTCTGGCGGCACCCAGCAAGCGACTCCCGGTCGACATACGTGGCAGTTTGGTAGCGCTTTTTGGGATGGGCTTGGTCGCGGCTTTTCCAGGAGCTGCGCTTTTTCCGGCCCTTGCGCCTCGGGATTGCTTTTTGCCCTTACCACCGCGTGCCTTGGCATCGGCTGTCAGATCCCCCGTTTCGGGAATCGGTCGCGCACCTGCCAGAACCAGAAGTTTTGTCGCCGCGGCGGTGATGGCCGAGGCCATCGCAACCTTGATTTCAGCACCACGCGCCAACGCAATGGCTCCCGCGAGCACCAGTAATCCTGCAGTAGCTTTCGGTTGTGCTTCAGCAACCCCGCTCAAGCCATCGGCCAATGCACCGAGCGACACCATCAAACCATCAGTCAACGGCGCCAGGGCATTGCCGCCCGCCGCAAACATCCGGTTCTTACTCGCATCCAGCGCATTCCAGCGCCCTTGCGAGGTTTCACCCAGCRCCTCGGCGGATTTCGCTACGGAGCCGTTGAATTTCGGCAACGTCCCGTCGGATGTCCGCTCGGACACCAGTAAAAACGCCTTTTGAACGTCTTCCGGTTTTTTCAGCAGTTCAAGAATCGCCGCGTTATCACCGAACAATGTCTTGGTCAGTGACTGCTGTTCTTCTGCTGGTTTTTTCTTCAGCGCTTCAAGTACCAGGTTGATCGTTCCCGGTGCGTCCTTGCGCAGGCCATCAGCCAACATCCCGGGATTGAATTTGCCGTCCAGATCAGACCAGGCCTTGCGCTGTTCCGGTGAAGCCGCGCCCCCCTTGGCCAAAACCGTGGTGAAGCCTTTCAAAGCCTCACCGGCACCGGACTTGTCCGCGCCGCTGTTCAAGAACGCCGCCGCGAGCGCCGCCATCTGTTCCGGCGTCATTCCCGCGGCGATGCCCGCCTCGCCACTGCGTTGCACGACAGAACCGATGTCTGCCGCTTTGACATTCAGACCGCTGTTGCCGAGATGGTTGGTTGCATCCGCCAGACTCAGGCTTTGTCCGCGATCCAGCTTCATTGAGGTGCGCCAGCCCAACAGCATCTCGCTGGCGGCCTTGACGTCGAGATTGAACGCCGACGCCGTCACCGCGCTATCTCGGGTGAAGTTCAGCAGTTCGTCCTGCTTTTTAGCCGGGTCGAGCCCGTCCCCGATACCTGCCTTCGCCGCCGCCAACTCGACCTGGGCCAGTTGAACCGCCGTTGCTCCGCTCGGAGCAACCTGCTTGTCAGTGGCCATTTTCAGATTGGCCTGCGACAGTTTCTGCAACTGGACGTTGTCCAGTTTCAGCACCTGGTTGAGCTCAACCATCGCCAACTCGGTCGCCATCGCCGACTTGAGCAAATCCGGTGGCGTGCGCTGATCAACCTCAGCCTTTAACTTGGACTTTGGCTCACTGCTTGCCGCAGGCACCGAAGCAGTCGCCTTGAGCAGCGACTGCTGCGACGACAGAGCAATGTTCAGCAACGCCAGTGCTTCGCGAAGTTTTACCTGTTCCGACACCAGCAGACGGATGTCGAGGCTGGCCGTGGTCAGGGCCAGGTTCAGGCCCGACGTTTCAGAGGCGCTGCCCAGTTGCGGCAATTCGATGCTTGCCGCACCGGACAGCGAATACTTACTGCCTGCCATCCTGCTCTACTCCTGTTTCACGCCAAGGCGAGTGATCGCAATGTCGTAGCGGCGCAAGGCCTTGCCGGCGTCCCACTCCAGAATTTCCGCCTCACTTACCGAGTAAATGAGCGGCACCACATCGAGGATTACTTCGATGTCGCGCTCCGAAAGAAGTCCGCCGGTTTGTTTAAAAAATCGTCGATGCGTACCTGAAGCTGTGTCCAGTCGGGCACGGTCAGCAGGTCCAGATCGGGCAGCATCAGCCCGGTGCAATGGGCGGTGATGATC